>CAIJYT010000001.1 GCA_903824935.1 uncultured Bacteroidales bacterium
ACGAGCTCAACCTTAAGGATGCCCGTAAAAAATTGCAGGAAAATGAGATTAAGCTCAATGAGTCTAAAGCTCAGGCTGTTGCAAAGAAACGTGCCGAAATTGCAGCAGCAGAGCAGGCTGCTCGTACTCCGGTTGCTGTTGCAGAGCCTGCCGCTCATGCTCCTGCCCCGGTTCACGCTGAAGAAACTCCGGCTGAAGTTGCAGAGACTGCCGCAGCCGAACAAGCCCCTGCTGAAGAAGCAAAACAGGAATAAGCTTTATCTGGGCTTTTCCCATGGAAAAGAAGGAATTTTATTACCTGGGCAAAATCCTCAAAACATTTGGCAATAAAGGCCAGCTTATGGTTCATCTCGAAGTTGATGAACCAGAGAAATACCTCAATATTGAATCCGTTTACCTGGATATTTATGGTGAACGGATTCCTTTTTTTATCACAGCGGTTGAGCTGAAATCAAAGAATTCGGCAGTGTTCTCCTTTGCAGATGTCGACTCGTCTGATGTAGCGGAAGAGTATATTGGCAAGGAAATGTTCCTGCCCTTATCCTCGCTTCCGCAACTTACAGGCAAACAGTTTTATTTCCATGAGGTGGAAGGCTATACCGTGGTGGATAAACATTTCGGGGAGCTGGGAACCCTGTTGACAATTCTTGACATCCATCACCAGGCCCTATTCCAGATAAAATCCGGCGAAAAAGAGGTCCTTATCCCCGTGGTTGACGAGGTGATCATCAACATAGACAGGGAAAAGAAGGTACTTACCATTGAAGCGCCTGAAGGCCTGATCGACATATACCTTTAGTATGAGCTTCAGTTTTCGTCAGTTCCTGGTCGAAGACTCCCGGTCTGCCATGAAGATCGGTACGGATGCCATGCTCCTGGGCTCCTGGGTTAAAGCCGGCTCTGCAGAATCCATCCTGGATATAGGAACAGGGTGCGGCGTGATCGCCCTGATGATGGCACAGTCTTCCGCCGCAACTATCGATGCCATCGACATTCATAAACCTTCTGCAGACGAAGCCGCGTTTAATATATCTAAATGCCCCTGGTCTGAAAGGATCAGGGTCTGGTGCCGTTCTCTTGAAGATCATGCCCTCCTGGCAAAAAACAAGTATGATCTGATCATATCAAATCCTCCCTTCTTCACCAATTCTCTGAAGCCGGCCTCAACCGAAAAACTTATCGCTAAACATGAACATGCACTTTCGCCCTCTGAATTACTCAGGTATTCGACCGTGCTGATGCATTCCTCATCCAGCCTATGCCTTATCCTGCCTGTGGAGGAAGGAAAAAAGTTTACCCTCCTGGCTTCGGAAGTGGGATTATATCCCTTTCGCCGGCTGACAGTAAGACCGGTTCCCTTAAAACCTCCTCATCGCAGCCTGATCGAATTCAGGTTCCTGAATGTTCAGGAACCCGAAAATGATGAGCTTGTGATCCATGGACCTGACGGACTCTTCAGCGAAAAATACCTGTCCCTGACTCAAAATTTTCATCGTTTTAATCAGAAGAAGAGCTGATGTTTCATATTTTTGACAAAATTCTTTCATGATGTCAGGAAATTTGAAGCCTTTTAAACCAGGTTTATTATTTATTCTTGCCCTGCTGTTTGTAATTTCATGCAGTACCAGGGAAAGCAAGCTGAAGATCGCTGTATCAAAAGCCTCGCCAAATTACATTCAATGGCTTAAAAAGGCCAATCCTGACATGCAGATTGTGAACCTGTATACCCTGAAGAAGAACGTGGCACTTGAAGTTCTCGGCACTTGCGGCGGGCTGCTGCTTACTGGTGGCGAAGACGTGTATCCGGGCTGGTACGGCAAGGAAAATGAATCAGGACGTTGTACAGGGTTCAACCTGAAGCGAGACAGTCTTGAAATAACTCTTCTGAACAGGGCAATAGAGATGCAAATGCCGGTATTCGGCATTTGCAGGGGGCACCAACTGTTAAATGTATACCTCGGAGGTAAACTGATTGTAGATATTCCAA
>CAIJYT010000002.1 GCA_903824935.1 uncultured Bacteroidales bacterium
AACCTTGTTCCTTCACTTTCGTAAATCTTAAGTCTGAAATACAATCGTAATTCGTAAATCGTACATCGTACATTCTTATGTTTCTTGTAATCGATCTCGGAAACACCAATAAAAAACTGGCCATCTTCAGCAAAGGCAGGCTTAACGCCATTACCATCCTGCCCGAATTTAATCTTAAAGCCATCCGCCTTTATGTAAAAAAACATCCGGGGATCACCCACTGCATCATTTCATCGGTAATCGCTTATCCGCAGTCAATAAAAAAATACCTGCAAAAACAATTCTTCTTCATAGAACTTGATGAGCATACTCCCCTGCCCCTGGCAAACCTATACAAAACCCCCGGGACCCTGGGCAAAGACAGGCTGGCCGCGGCTGTTGCAGCTCATCTCAGGTTCAGAAAAAAAGCTGTCCTCGTGATCAATGCAGGATCATGCATCACCTATGACTTCGTAAACAAGCAGGGGGAATACCTCGGCGGCAGCATCTCCCCGGGAATCATGATGAGATTTCGCGCCCTCAATACTTTTACCGGTAAATTACCGTTGATATCAGGTAAGAAGCGCGCCAGTCTTACGGGAACAACTACCAGGGAATCGATTTTATCGGGTGTGATTAACGGCGCCCTGGCGGAAGTTGAGGGAATTACGGGCCAATATCTTCGGGAATACAGGAAGTTAAAGGTAATCCTGAGCGGCGGTGATTTGAAATATTTTGATAAGCGGTTAAAAATTAAGACCTTTGCAGTCCCCAATATTGTTATTGAGGGATTATTTAAAATTCTCGAACTGAATGCCGGAAAGAACTTTTAACAAATACCTGCTTCTCCTTCTGTTCATCTTTTTCCTGTATCCGGGGCTTCATGCACAGATCCGTATTGCTTCTCCATACTCCCGTTTCGGGATCGGCGATCTGAGTGGAAACAACAATGCATGGAATTTCTCGCTTGGGCAGACCGGCATTGCCCTGAGAAGTCCAAACCATGTGAATTACACAAATCCTGCTTCATACGGCGGGTTCGATTCCCTTTCATTTGTTTTTGAAGGCGGATTCAGTGCCGAGTCGGTCAGGCTGACCTCCAGTTATCAGACGACTTCCCGAACTTATGCTTCCCTGGGCTACCTCACTTTCGGGATCCCTGTAACGAAATGGTGGAAAACTGCTCTCGGACTTGTTCCGTTCAGCGATGTGGGTTATAATGTAGCCACCACTGAAAAAAGTGCAACAGCCGGTAATATTCTCACTTTATATGACGGATCGGGAGGGATAAACCGCTTTTTCTGGGGTAATGCATTCAATATCACAAAAAACTTGTCGGTAGGCGTGAACATCTCCTACCTTTTCGGGAACTCAATCAGGGAATCCGTAGTGTTCTTCCCTGATTCCCTGCATACGATGAATTATAAAATTGACAATTATGTCACTGTGGGGGATTTTTACTATTCTTTCGGGGCACAGTACAAGCTAAAGTTAAAAAAAGAAATGTCAATCGTGTTTGGAGCTGTTTATGCGCCAAACACATCGATTGCAGCCAGTGCCAGTTCACTTGCACAGACCTTCCTGCTCAGTACAGGCGGGATCGAGATCCCCAAAGATACCATTGCCAAGGTTGATGGCTATAAAGGATCCATTTTACTTCCATGGATGGCCGGTGGCGGGATAACGTTTCAGAAGGCCGATAAATTCATGGTCAGCTTAGACTACCGCTACCAGAACTGGAAATCATACAGGGCTTTCGGAATGAGCGATTCCCTTGCCAACAGCTATGCCATCGCCGCAGGTGGGGAGTTTGTTCCCGATGCCGACAACTACGGAAGTTATGTCGCCAGGATCAGGTACCGTATTGGTTTTTATTTCGACAAGACCTACCTTCTTCTCAGGGGCACACAGCTTAATGAATATGGCATCACCCTCGGTTTCGGACTTCCGCTCCGCGGAATGAAAACCCAGTTGAACATCGGTGGACAATTCGGTTCCAGGGGGACCACACAGGGAGACCTTATCAAAGAAACCTATTTTAAATTCGTCCTCGGATTCTCAATCTACGAACGCTGGTTCCATAAACGAAAGTATCTTTAAGATCTTGAAAACAGGGATAAATCCTCAGTTTCTCAGGCTCCTGACCATCCTGCAGGTTATTCTTCTTCTGTTATCTTCATGTAACAAAGAAAAAGAAGTCGCTGCAATCAGGCTTCGCAGCCAGGAAGATCCTTCCATGTCGGCTGTAAATATCGAAGTGCTGTTCAGCGATTCAGGCAAAGTCCAGGCAAAACTTACAGCTCCGATTCTCAATGAGTATATGGATAAAAATCCGAGGATGGACTTTCCCCGGGGATTTAAGGTCGTCATGTACGATTCCATCATGAGGGTGAAATCATCCATCACGGCCATGTACGGCATCCGTTTTGATTACAAGGGATACATGGAAGCCAGGGGAAATGTTATCGTCCGTAATGAGATTAAAAACGAACAGCTTAATACCGAGCACCTCATCTGGGACGAACGCAACCACCGCATTTACAATAACGATCCTATCAAGGTCATCACACCGGGCAAAATTCTCTATGGGAACGACCTGGAATCGGATGAGACTTTCACCCGCTACACCTTTAAAAACCCTACCGGGCATATGATGGTGAGGAAGGACTCGGTCTGACACCGCTAACCGTGAATCGTGAACCGTGAACCGTGAGAATTCGTAACCCGGTTCACTGATCACGGATCACGGATCACGATTTTTTTGGCGTATGCCAAAAAAATCTTACCTTTGCGCTCCTTTTAAAACTAAGAATAATGGCGATTATTGGAACTATCAGAAAGCAATCGGGCCTCGCGGTTATTATTGTAGGCGTGGCAATTGCTGCTTTTGTAATTGGTGACTTCGGTAAAAGAAGGGCCCGCGGCACTACCGACATAGCCGTGGTCAACGGGGAAGAGATCCCTTATGCCGATTACTCGGCCAAAGTAGAGGAAGCACTGGAAACCCAGAAGGAAAACCGTCCGAATGATAAAATTTCAGACCAGGAAACTTTTCAGCTCCGCCAGGGAGTTTATGACCAGCTGGTCAAAGAGGTAATCCTGAGTAAGGAATATGAAGAGATCGGCCTCGTTGTTTCCCCGGAAGAACTTTTTGACCAGATACAAGGCAAACAACCTCACAGGTATATCCTCCAGTATTTCAAAGATCCTAAAACCGGGGCTTATAGTCCGGCTCTTGTTCTGAATTACCTGAAGCAGCTTGACCAGATGGAACCTAAAGCCAAAAAACAATGGCTGGCTTTTGAAAAAGCTATTAAGGAAGACCGCCAGGAATCAAATTTCAACAACCTGGTAGGGAAGTCATTTTACATGCCAAAAGCTTTCCTGAAGCAGGAATATGTGAGCAAAACCCGCAGTATGCAGGTAAGGTTTGTTGCGCCTAATCCATATGAGATCCCCGACAAGGATGTAAAGATCAATGATGCCGACTACCAGACATTTTACACTAAAAATATCCAGTATTTCTTCCAGGATGAACCCCTCCGCGATATTGATTTTGTGACTTTTGATGTGCAGCCAAGCCCAACCGACAGAAAAAAGACCACCGATGATGTTGTGGCCCTGTACAGGGATTTCCAGGCTTCACCCGATCCCGTCAATTTCATGAATGCCAATTCCGATAAAAAATTCGACACCGTATTTATTAAGAAGGGAATCCTGGCCCCCCGTATCGACTCCCTGCTCTTCAATGCCAAACCCGGAACTTTCGTCAATCCTTTTGAACAGAATAATTCTTGGCTGATGGCTAAGCTCCTGGAAATCCAGGAACGTCCCGATACCATGAACGGCATGCAGTGCCTCATAGCTTTTGCATACCCGGGCAATGAAAACATTAAACGCACAAAAGAACAGGCCAAAGCTAAAGCCGACAGCCTCATGAGCGTCCTCAAAAAGAAACCTGAGATGCTTGCCGATTATGCAAGGAACATTTCTGAATTCGGCAATGCCAAGCAGGATGGTGGTATTCTTAAGGGGATAAAAGACGGAGATCCCGCACTCTCGATATTCTATAACACAGGATTGAATATGAAGCCAAAAGAGATTAAGCTGATCGAAACAAAAGTCGGTTATGCCATCTTCAGGCTTGATGATAAAACCAAACCTGTTAAAAAGATGAAAGTTGCCATGGTTTCAAGGAACATTGAGCCCAGCAACCAGACTTACCAGGACACATATACGAAGGCCAGTGCTTTTGCAGGCCAGAACAGGACTTCCGAGGCTTTCGAAAAAGGAGCTTCAAAGCAGGGTCTTTCAAAACGTGAATCTCCCAATATGAAGGAGTCTGATAATTCGGTCATGGGCATGCAGAATGCAAGAGAGGTTATCCGCTGGGCATTTTCGGAAAACACCAAAGTCGGTGACATCTCCCCTGTTTTTGACCTCCAGGGAAAATACATGGTTGCCATACTCAAGAATGCAACTCCAAAAGGAACCGTTCCTCTTGACCTTGTTAAGACCAGGATTGAGCCTTCGGTGAAAGCTGATAAAAAAGTTCAGATAACCGGGGAAAAACTTGCAAAGGCTATGGCCGAGCTGAAAGATCTTTATGCAGTTTCAAATCAGATGAAAACCAAAGTTGATACCTCAGTGATCACCTTTGCAGGCATGAACCGCGCAGCGATTACCCGTGACCCTGATGTTGTGGGAACATTGTTCGTTTCACCCACAAGCATAATCCTCGGGCCTCTTCACGGACGTTACGGAGTTTATGCCGCTATTATCGACGCCATCAATGAAGCTCCTAAAAAAGATGATTTCACTTCGGAACTGCAGCAGGACAAGCAAAGTTTCGAGCAACGTGCGGCATCAATCTACACCGCCCTGCAGAAAAGTGCAAAGATTACGGATTCCAGGCTGAAATTTTTCTAAGCTGCCAAGGATAAAAACAAAAGAAA
>CAIJYT010000003.1 GCA_903824935.1 uncultured Bacteroidales bacterium
AGGCGGCGTGGCTTTCGTGTTTCCCTGTAATAAAAGAAAAACAGGGATTAACAGGAACAACAGTCGGATACGGGAGTCGGTCATTGGGTGTACTTGTTATTTCAGTTCTTATTTCACTAAATGCATGAGCTTGATCCAGCGGATCTTGCCGTCGAACAGCGATTTGTTAGGATCAAGCGACAGCCACACCAGGGAGGCTTTCCCCACGACGTGGTCTTCGGGAACGAATCCCCAGTACCTTGAATCCTGTGAATTATGCCTGTTGTCACCCATCATCCAGTAATAGTTCATTTTAAACGTATAGGTGTCGGACTCCTTTCCGTTGATATAGATCTTGCCGTCGCGTATCTTCAGGTCATTCCCTTCAAAAACTCCTATGGCCCTCTTGTATAGCATGATGTTTGAGAGGTTAATTTTAATGGTCACACCGGCTTTCGGCACCCAGATGGGGCCGAAATTGTCGACGTTCCAGCGGTAAGCCGAGTCGAATGGGAAAATGTCGGGATCCCATAAGCCTTTAGGCAGTATCTCCGGATCTATGGATTTAATATTGCTGAACTGTTTGAGGCCTGCTATGGCTTCATCCGAAAGGGTTAGTTCGTAATTACCGTTGTTATCGGTCTGGGGAGGTTCTGTGATTCCGAGCTTCTCGAGGTTCATGGTGTTAATGGGATTTCCGTCGGTGCGCACAATGTATTTCCACTGCCTCTTTCCTGGATTCTTCTCAAGTTGACCGTTGATGAATACCTTCCTGTCGGCAATACGGATGCTGTCGCCTGCGATCCCTATGCACCGCTTGATAAAATTTTCCCTTTTATCAACGGGCCTTGAGATTATTTCGCCATAATTCTGAGGATCGTTCCAGATCACATCCCTGCCAAGCTTCCTCACCATCTGGTGATAAGAGATGTTGCTCTGATATTTGGTTGAAAGGGTATCCCCGTCGGGATAATTGAAGACCACCACATCCATGTTTTTTATAGTGGCAAAACCAGGGAACCTGTAATAAGGAAGCTTGATCCACTCCAGGTATGACTTTGCAGTCTCCGACAAGGGTAGGGTGTGGTGTACAAAGGGGAAAGAGAGGGGGGTGTTGGGAACCCTCGGTCCATAACTTACTTTGCTCACTACAAGGTAATCGCCAACAAGCAGGGTCTTTTCCATCGAGGAGGTGGGGATGGTATATGCTTCAAAGAAGAATATCCTGATAATGCTTGCTGCAATAACGGCAAAAATAATGGCGTCGACCCATTCCCTGACCGCTGTTTTCCTGAAGGCAGGAACGCTGCCAGGTGTATAAAATTTCTCTGCCGGCGTGAAGGCAAGGTAAGGCAGGTAGATAAAGGGGAATAATACGCCCACTGCCTGTTCGCCCAGGCCGTATTTTTTGAAACATTTCAGTAATTCAACGATCAGGAGCAGGATCACGAATACATTGATAAAGGGAATAAGCAGGAATATAAACCACCAGAGTGGTTTGCGGACGATCTGCAGCCATATGTAAAGATTATAGAATGGCACAAGGATTTTCCAGCCTGCTTCACCGGCTTTCGTGAATATCCCCCACAAACCGGCAAATGTCGCAACGGTAAAAAGGACGGATAGGATGAGATAGAGGTTCATTTTATGGGTTTAAGATAATAACGTGATTTTCACTTGTTTCTTACTGTCAGAGATTACTTTTTTGAGGATTCAGAAGGTCTTTCATTTCAAAGAACCCTCTTTTGCCCTGTATCCATTCGGCTGCCATGACAGCTCCCAGGGCAAATCCCCTGCGTGTTTTGGAATTATGGGTGATGACGATGGCGTCCATTTCCGATTCGTAGCGTACAATATGTGTTCCCGGGACATCCTCGCTGCGGTATGACTTGATGCCGACTTCATCGGGATTCTCCTGGAGTTCCTTAACCCATTTTTCCTTTCTTTCTATATTGCGGATGATGTCGTTGGCGAGTACAATGGCGGTGCCGCTCGGTGCGTCAAGCTTATGGATGTGGTGGGTTTCTTCAATAGAAATTTCATAGTTATCCCACTTTGCCATGATGGAAGCCAGGTAACGGTTCAGTTCAAAAAACAGGTTGACCCCTATGCTGAAATTTGGAGAAAAGAAAAGGCTCTTATTCTGTTCCATGCAAGTCCTGCGGATACGGTCCATGTCTTCTATCCAGCCGGTTGTGCCAACAATTACAGGCACGTCATATTGGAAACAATTCATGATGTTATCAAGGGCCGAATCGGGTGTTGTGAATTCAATTGCCACTTCTGCCTCTTTGAGCAAATAACCTCTTTCCTTCCATGCCTCGTCATTGTCGATTATCAGGACTATCTTGTGACCCCTCTTTTCGGCCATGGCATGGATCTCCTGTCCCATTTTCCCATATCCCAGCAACGCAATCTTCATATGTTCAGTTTAAAAATGTAACGATAACTTTAATCCACCCGTAAAATTCGTGGAAGCAACAGGCACCAGCATCGTAGGCTCTACCTTCATGCTGAGTGTTTTGTTGATGTTGAAACTGTATAAATGCGCGTCTACGGTGGCGTCCAGGATCTGCAAGGCATACCATAAGACGCTCACAAGGCATGTCAGTTCAAGGTTCCTCCTGTAATATTCCCTGGCTGATGCCAGTTGCGTGGCAGAGTAATAGTTCTCAAGGTAGGCATAGTTCCCATTATGGTTTCCGTTTACCGACTCGATATAAGCGCACTTATAGTCCAGGTATAAATTCGTGTTGAAAACGATAAGATAGGCCATTACGCCGAAACCTGCATAAATAATAGGCACTTTCCAGATCTTGTGGTTGTATATCTGGCCCAGACCGGGAAGGCAGGCCGACATGATACTGGCTTTTGTAGCGGAATGTTCTTTTTCGACAATTGAATCCGGTTTTTCCTTTGGGATGCTGTCGGTTTGGGCTTTCACTGTTTTGGCAGGCAAAACGGCAAGCCATAAAAACACAACCGCCAGGATGACCAATCTCATTCAGGATTCATTTTAGAAAGCAGTTTGTGAAATTCTTCTTCAGAATGAAAGTGGATGAGGATGCTTCCTTTTCCCCTGGCACCCAGAGTGATCTCTACCTCCGACTGCAAGCTGTTGCTTATTTTCTCCCTGGCATGCTGGTATTGGGAGGGTAGAAGCTTAGGGCCGGCAGGTAAGGCGGGTTTTGCAGGCTTTAGAAGGCTCCTCACCAGGTCTTCAACCTGGCGCACCGAAAGTTTTTTCTCAAGAATCTTTTGAAGCACCTGCAGTTGCTGCTTTTCATCTTCCATGGTGATGAGAGCCCTGGCATGACCCATGCTGATGATCCCATCCCTCACGGCGACCTGGATCTCGACAGGCAGTTTCAGCAGCCGGATGTAATTTGATACGGTAGAACGGTCTTTCCCGACTTTCTGGCCAAGGTCCTCCTGCCTGATGCGGCATTCTTCGATAAGCCGCTGGAAACTCAATGCCACTTCTAGAGGGTTCAGGTCCATCCTCTGGATGTTCTCGACAATCGACATCTCAAGCATCTGCTCATCATTGGCAAGCCTGATATATGCCGGGATCTCTGTAAGACCAGCGATCCTGGCAGCGCGGCATCTTCTTTCCCCTGAGATCAGCTGGAATCTTTCGGGCCCTATCTTCCTTACTGTGACAGGCTGGATAATACCCTGTTCCTGTATTGAAACTGCCAGTTCGGCAAGCTCTTTTTCCTCGAAATTTGATCTTGGCTGAAACGGGTTGGTCTCAAGCTGATTCAGAGGGATGGCCGATACTGTATGACTCGCAGGGATGGTGGGTAATTCCTCCCCTGCCAGTTCCGAAGAGCTTCCTTCTAACAGGGCGCTAAGACCTCTTCCCAATGCCTTCTTTTTTCCTTGCATGTTACTGGCTTAATTCCTGGCTGGCAGTGCTGACCACCGGCTCTTCGTTATTCTGAATGATCTCCCGGGCAAGGTTCAGGTAATTGATCGCGCCCGTGCTGTTAATGTCATGCACCATGATGGTCTGGCCGAAACTCGGGGCTTCGCCCAGTTTCGTATTCCTGTTGATGATAGTGTGAAATACCATCTGCTGGAAATGGGTCTTGACTTCGTCAACCACCTGTTTCGAAAGGTTAAGGCGGTTGTCGTACATGGTCAGCAAAATGCCTTCAATGTCCAGGGCCGGGTTGAGCCTGGCCTGTACTATCTTTATGGTGTTCAGTAACTTTCCCAATCCTTCCAGGGCGAAATATTCGCACTGAACCGGGATTATAACCGAATCTGCCGCTGTCAGAGCGTTTACCGTGATCAGCCCAAGGGATGGGGAACAATCAATAATAATGAAATCGTAGTTAGCTTTCACTTTCTCAATAACCTGTTTCATGACTTTCTCCCTGTTGGGCAGGTGGATCATTTCAATCTCAGCCCCAACAAGGTCTATATGCGAAGGAAGCAGGTCAAGGAAAGGGGTCGAGGTTTTAAGGATGATCGACAAAGGGTCAACATGGTCCATAATGCATTCGTAAATGCTGTTCTCTATGCTTCTGGGATCAAAACCCACTCCCGATGTTGCATTGGACTGCGGATCTGCATCAATCAGAAGTGTCTTGTATTCCAGCACGGCAAGGCCTGCAGCAAGATTGATTGCCGTAGTGGTTTTTCCCACACCTCCTTTTTGATTTGCAATTGCAATGACTTTCCCCATATTATAATTAATCAATGAACAAAATTAAAGTTTAATGCCGTTTGCTAAGGCTATGTTAATAAGTTTTGATAGATAGTGGTAAAACTGCTGTTTGAGCAGATCCCCGACGGTTGTGCCGATTTCCTAAACCGTATGGTCGGCTTCCGATGTCAGGTCCTCAAATTCAATGGAATGGCTCGCTGCACTGAGGTCTTTCCCATAGTTCTCATCATTGGAATCTGCGTAATTCCCGGTAACCGGCCGGTCGGGAGCCTTGCCGGTCCTTATAAACTCAATGGAGTCGTTAAGCCCGTTAACAAACTTGTCAAAATCTTCCTTGTAAAGAAAAAGTTTATGTTTTTCGTAAAAGAATTTTCCATCTTCATTAAATCTGCGCTTGCTTTCAGTAATGGTCAGATAAGCTTCCCCCTCAACAGTTGTCTTAACATCAAAAAAGTATGTGCGTTTACCGGCCCGTATCGCCCTTGAGAAGATTTCACCTCTATCTTTACCCTTATTTTCATTATCTTCCATCATTAAGTAGCATTTGGTTTTAGTTTCTTAGAATATGAGTAACGCAAAATTATGAATATTATTTGAAAACTATCGCAGTCTTTCCATAGCTTTGCAACCGATTTTCAAGAGGTTTATAATCATAGTCAGATGCTGGGACGGCGACATTATCGTGTAAAAGTGCTTCAGGCCTTATATGCTTTTTTCCAGGGGGGCGAACCCAAAATGGAATTAGCTGAAAAGAACCTTCACAAAAGTATTGAAATGGTTTATCAGCTCTTCAGCATGCAGTTTTCTTTCCTTTTCGAGCTAATCCATCATTATGAATACAGGATGGCAGAATCGAAAACTAAATTCTACCCTACGGCCGATGAGCTGAACCCCAGCCTGAAACTACTCCAGAACCGCCTCCTAAAGCTGCTCCTGGATAATGAACCCATGGCAAAACATATTGAAAGATATTCTATATCCTGGACCGAGGAACAGGAGTTGGTCAGGAAGACGGGAATGAAGCTGAAAGCATCGAAAGACCTTCACACCTACCTTAAATCGGGGGAGAGTTCATTTGAAGATGACCGTAATTACCTGGTGAAGCTGTTCAGGAAATATGTAGCCAATAATGCTGATCTCAGGTCTTTGTGCGAAGAGAGGAGCATTCACTGGCATGATGATTTTGAAATCGTCGCAAGTTATGCCATCAAAGCCCTGATGATAATCCCGGAAGATTTTTCTGTTAAGTCGGATATCATGAGCCTGTTCACAAAAGACAATGAAGACGAGGCTGCAGAAAGCAAAGAGTTCATAAGCCAGTTATTCCGCAAAACTATCATCCACAGTGAAGAATTTGAAAAGATGATAGGTGAACGGTCGAAAAACTGGGAACTTGAGAGGATTGCCCTTACCGATATCATCATACTTAAAATGGCACTAGCAGAAGTGCTTTATTTTCAGCAGATCCCGGTTAAGGTGACATTGAACGAATACATCGAAATATCAAAAAGTTTCAGCACCCAGAAATCAAAACAATTCATTAACGGGATACTTGATAAGCTCGTCGCCGATCTCAAAGATCAGGGACGTCTTAAAAAGACGGGCCGGGGGCTGATCCAATAGTTTCTGTATCCCGATAAAATATTTCTCAAAGGCTTTCGTTTGATATATAAATTAAAAGATAAACGTGCTTCGTCATCTACGCTTACTTTCCATTTTAATTCTTTTGTTTCTCAAGGGAATAAGTTCTCTGTATTCACAGAGCGGGAGTTCCGGCACCTATGAATTCCTTAACCTCACCAATTCGGCAAGGGTTGCATCAATAGGAAGTAATTTCCTGCCTGTCAGGGATAACGACGTTACAATCGCGCTGGCGAACCCCTCGGTCATTACGCCCGACATGAACAACAGCCTGGCTTTTAGTTTTGTCACTTATATGGCAGCGAATTACGGTTATGCGATGTTCGCCCATTCCTTCAGCAAAGCCGGCAACTTTGCTGGTTCCCTGCAATTTGTATCCTATGGAAGCTTTACCCAGGCTGATGCTTCGGGTACCATCACCGGCACATTCACTGCTTCGGAATATGCACTGAATATCGGATGGGGAAGGCCCCTGAGCCCGCATTTTAACATAGGGGCGAATGGCAAGCTGATATACTCGGCCCTCGAAACCTACCGTTCCTTCGGGATAGCGGTGGACGTGGCTGGTACCTATACCGCAACTGACGATGTGTTCAACGCTTCTCTTATTTTCAGGAATATCGGGTACCAGATAGTACCTTATACTGCAGGCAACCATGAACCCCTGCCTTTCCAGATACAGCTTGGCTTAAGCGAAAAGCTGAAACATATCCCCCTTCGTTTTTACGAGATCTTCACCGATCTGCAGAAGTGGGACCTTACCTATACCGACCCCAACAATCCTGCTAACCAGGCTGACCCGATCACAGGCCAGGTGCAGACAAAATCGGGGATCAGCAAATTTGCCGATAATTTCATGAGGCATGTCGTCATCGGGGGCGAAATAACCATTGCCAAGGTGTTTGCCATCAGGCTGGGATATAATTACCGCCAGAGGCAGGAAATGAAACTTTACGGTAAAACCGGCCTGGCCGGTTTCTCACTGGGCTTCGGACTGAGGATAAAGATGTTCAATATCAGTTATACCCGAACCACTGTACAGGCAGGAGTACCCAATCCCAATTACTTCACTGTGGCAGTTAATCTTTCGGAATTCACCAAGAAGAAATAAGAAATGTATCTTTGCAGTTCTTAACCTCCGGGGATGTTTCTTCATAAACTTTCAGTCGCAAATTTCAAGAATTACGAGCTTGCCGACCTTGTCTTTTCCGACAAGATAAATTGCTTTACAGGAAATAACGGAGTAGGAAAGACAAACCTCCTCGATGCAATTCATTACCTCTCGTTCTGTAAAAGTTATTTTAACCCGGCCGATACCCAGAACATCAGGCACAACCAGGACTTTTTCGCCATCAACGGAAGTTTTTTCCGTAATGGCGACAGCCCTGATCTTGTGCAGTGTATCCAAAAGCGAAACCAGCGCAAGAGGTTCCTGCTGAATAAAAAAGAATACGAAAGGCTGTCGGACCATATCGGGCATTTCCCCCTTATCATGATCTCACCATACGACAGGGACCTGATAAACGAAGGTCCTGAGGTCAGGAGGAGGTATATCGACAGCGTGATCTCTCAATTCGATAAAATGTATCTGGATGACCTTATCCAGTACAACAAGGTGCTCCTTCAGCGCAATTCACTTCTGAAAGCCTTCGCCGAGAAGAATTTTTACGATAAGACACAACTTGAGATATGGGATGAACAGATGATACGGCTTGGCAGGCTGCTGTATGAAAAGCGCAGCAGGTTCCTTGAAGCTTTCATTCCCATCTTCCAGCATTATTATACCTATATCAGCGGGGGAATTGAAAAAGTGGGGGTAAGGTATGACTCTCATCTTTGCGATGCAGTGATGGAGGACCTGATCAGGGACAACCTCCACCGCGACAGGGCAGCCCAGTCTTCCACCGTCGGTATTCACAAAGACGATCTGGAATTTACCCTCGATGGCTACCTGGTAAAGAAGTTCGGCTCCCAGGGACAGCAGAAATCCTTCGTCGTGGCAATTAAACTGGCCCAGTTCGATTATACCAGGAATATCAAAGGTTACAAGCCCATCCTGTTACTGGATGATGTGTTTGACAAGCTTGACGACATGAGGGTACAGCAGCTGATTAGCATGGTGAGCAAGCATAATTTCGGGCAGGTCTTTATAACAGATACGAGTGAAGACCGCATCCGGCGTATCTTCGATGCCATGGATATCGATCATAAGTTTTTCAGCCTTCCGCTTAATCCCGCCATATGAAAGGTAATGACCGCCCCCTGAAAGACGTTGTACTTGAGATACTGAAGAAATACAGGCTTCAGGGCCATCTCGAGGAAACAAAGCTGGTCGGTGAATGGGAAACTGTTGCAGGAAAACTGATAGCATCCCACACCAGCGGGCTCAGGGTGAGGGACGGTATTTTGTTTGTGAATGTAGATTCCGCGGCCATGAGGCAGGAACTGCAGTACAGGAAAGAAAAACTTATAGATCTCCTGAATAAGAATGCAGGAAAAGCAGTCATCAGGGAAATTATTTTCAGGTAAAAGTGCAGGGATCAGCGGATCTCACACTTCAGCACCTTTTCATCTTCGAGATACCCTTCAAGGATGTCGCCAATCTTAACAGGTCCCACGCCTGCAGGTGTTCCTGTGAAGATGAGGTCGCCGGTGCGCACTGTCATGTATTTTGATATATGGGTGATGATGTCGGTAAAAGAGTATATCATCAGTCCTGAATTCCCTGTTTGTACAGTTTTCCCATTGAGGTCAAGATGAAAACTGATATTACCGGGATCACTGAACCTGTCCACCGGGATAAAAGTACTGATGGGGGCTGAGTTGTCAAATCCCTTGGCAACAGCCCAGGGCAGGGATTTTTTCTTCGCATTTTCCTGAAGGTCACGGGCAGTCATGTCGAGCCCGAGTCCGATCTCATCAAAATAAGTGTGGGCAAACTCTTTTTCAATATGCTTACCCACCTTATTGATCTTCAAAACAAGTTCCAGTTCATAAT
>CAIJYT010000004.1 GCA_903824935.1 uncultured Bacteroidales bacterium
CATTTACTATGAGCGCAGGCACAAAAATGGCGACCAGTATTTTAGGTTGGCCAATTCCGGCGAACCTGCTGTTGAGTATCCGCGGAAGCACAAAAATCACGATGCCTGGAAGCATGGCTCTTACCACATCAACGCTCGGTATAAACTTACCCCCGAATATCAGAGGCAGAAGGTACGGGATCACAAACCAGAGAATTACGGCAGCGATCAGCACCAGTACAAACGACACCCTGAGAAGGCTGGAAATGCTTTTGTTGAGCAGGGCTTCGTCCTGCATATTGGCGGTACGGCTCAGCACGACCACACCCATTGCAGTGGGCAGCTGCCAAAGCTTATCACTAATTGCTACGCCAAGCGAATAATAACCCACCTGGTCGAGGGTCGAAAGTTTCTGCAACAGCAAGATATCAATTTTATAATTCAGCTGCATGATGAGCAGTGCAAAGGCGTATACAACCCCAAGCCTGACCAGGCTGACCATGATTTCCTTATCCGGCCTGAAGGAGATTTTGTATTCGCTGAAGATATGCCTGAGCGACATAAGAGCCACCAGGAAATTGGATAGAAGCAGCGCCAGCAAGGCACCTGTGACTGACCAGTGCAGCACGGCCACAAACACGAGCACGCCTCCCAGGTTCAGGAACAAGGGCAACCAGTTCAACAGGTTCGAACGCCTGAATTGTTCTTTACCCAGGTAAACGCCGCCGGCATAACTCAGCACCAGCCTCACCGGGATGGATCCGACGGCCAGCAGAACCATAGGAAGTGAAAGACCTTCGGGCTTGAAATACAAAAAACTCAGGCCGCTGAGCAGCATGGCCAACACCGAGGTAATCAGCAGCACCTGCATGATACCGGAAACGGTGCGGTCGTCGCTGTAAAGTTGTTTCCCGATATGGAAGACTGCCGACCGCCTCACTCCCATCATCATAAAGCCGACTACCAGCAGAGGCACCACGAGTACTGAAGCGTACAATCCCCTGCCCTGGGGTCCGAGTTGCCTCGAAATCACCACATCGATCAGGAAACCGATTAAAACAGCAAACACATTGCTCCCGAGCACACCCGTGATATCTTTGGCAATGCTTCGCTTGGACATAGGAACCTATAAATTAGAGACTATTTGAGTAAAGTCTAAATTTCTTGATTATTACTATTATGAGACGTAAGTCGAGAAACTGTAGGAATTAAGATATCTTGGTTAACAGCCTGATTGAACAGAACAACATTCAGCAAAACACAGATTAAAGCAGGATTTCAGGCTTTATTTGCCTTTTTCATATGCCTGCCGGCGAATTTAGCCAGCACAGGACCTTTACTCTTGATCTTAATCTGAAGGCTGAAGGGCATCACATCAAAAAAGTCACGAACCAGGTATAGTAAGCGGGCATATATCATCCATGGTATCGATTTCACCCATATACCGAGGTCAAATTTCTTATATTTCCGCTCATAGCCATAGCGTTCCATCCATTTGCCTATCACTGTCTCGGCTATCCTGACGTCCCTGTCGGGGAGCTGGGTTTTCCACACACCCAGTTTTCCTGTATTAATAGGCGACAGCAGTCCCTTATGGAATTTCATGGCACCTACCTCCACTTTGCCGATGATCCTCTCGTCAGTCTTTTTGTAAAATTCGAAGACCTCCTTGTGAAAAGGGACTTTCAGGAAATCGCAGAGAAGCGGGAAGTATTTAGCGGGTTCCGAAGCCAGGTCCTCGTAACGGATCAGGAAGAACTTTTCGGGGTATTTTTTGCGCAAGCTATATAACTTAGTGGACGAATTTTTCCACCTGAAAGCGAGCAGCGCCGGTATGGGGGCCTCAAATTCGAAGGTTTTGATAGAAAGCATATTATCCCTGGGATCCCTGGTAATATGCAGGAACACCGAGTCCGGGAAAATCTTCATCAGTTTTTTCGCGTAGGTAGCGTATACCGGGTTTTTATCGGCTATCCACACAATCTCCTCGTTGCCGAAAACCGAGACATAGTTGAGATAAATGACTTTGCAGATATTCTGAAAGGTATTTTCACCTTCACAGCACATCAGGCTTTCCAGTGTTTTTTCCTGTCCAGGTCCCAGTTCCTGATCTTGGGGTTCATCTGGAGATCTTCGTAAAATTCACCCAGGATTTCTTTTGTCCAGGTTTTAATCCTCCCGTATTTCGGCTCCATATTGATAATGAAGCTGCATTCGGGAGCTGTGACGATATTGGGATGGGCTTCGAAAAGGGTGCGGAGAAGAGTTGTGCCCGAGCGTGGCCTGCCAAG
>CAIJYT010000005.1 GCA_903824935.1 uncultured Bacteroidales bacterium
CGGGCGTGAGCCTGCAGTGCTTTTCTGGGGTATAGTATTTCCTATCCTGATGTCGCTGGGGCTCGGTGTTGCATTCACCAAAAAGAAGGATGTAACGGTGACGGTTGCTGTAATTGGCCGCAACCACCTGGTTCATGCTCCGGGAGACAGCGCTTCGGTAATCCAGTATTTCCTTCAGAAGAACAGATCGGTGATCAAACTGTCACATGACGGATCCTTGACAAGGGAACTTAAAGTGACAGATGAAAAACTGGGAGGGACAACTTATATCTTTCGCGACCTGAGCTGGAAACAGGCGATGGTGATGCTCAAACGGGGCAACCTTAACCTGGTGATGGATGAAGTAAAGGGCCAGGTGGTTTACAGGTTCGACCCAATGAATCCCGATGCACAGCTGACTTACCTGAAGCTTTCTAAACTGATGAAAGATCCCGAGCTGATCATCAGGCCTTCGGAATCGCAGATTCTGCCTCTGGATGTAAACGGTACGAGGTATATTGACTTCCTCGTTCCCGGATTGATCTGCATGGGGGTGATGATGTCGTGCATGTGGGGGGTGAGCTATGACATCATTGAAAAACGTTCCAAAAAGCTGCTTCGCAGGATGGTGGCAACTCCCATGAAACGCTCCAACTTCCTCGTGGCCCTGATCACGGTAAGGATAGCGATGAATTTCGTGGAAGCAGGGCTGCTGTTCCTGTTCTCATGGCTGGTGTTCAACATCACAATACAAGGCAGTGTGCCGGCCCTGATCATCTTCTTCATCTCGGGGAACATAGCTTTTGCCGGTATCGCGGTTTTCCTGTCGTCGCATACCGCCAAGACCGAGATCGGCAACGGCCTGATTAACCTGGTAAGCATGCCCATGATGGTGCTTTCGGGGATTTTCTTTTCTTACCATAATTTTCCTGCCTGGAGCATCCCGGCAATCCAGAAATTTCCACTCACCATGATGGCCGACGGGGTCCGCAGCATCTTCATAGAAGGTGCAGGTTTCAGCGAAACCCTGGTTCCATCGGCTATCATGCTTTCGATAGGCGTGGTGTTTTTCACTGCCGGGCTCAGGATCTTCAAGTGGCATTGATGCGGTTTTAATCCTTTTCACTTGCTTTTAGCCTTGAAATTTCGTAAATTGGGGTCAAATCGGACGGTTATGAATAACCTTTTATTATATTACATTGAAAGGGGCAAAGCCGAGGAACAAAAAAAGGACCCGGTAATTAAACCCATTGTCACCATCAGCAGGGAGTTCGGTTGCCCTTCGAAACTGATCGCCCAGATGCTCACCGATGCAATCAATAAAAAACCCGGTGAAGGTTCTCATCAGAAGTGGAAATTCATAAACAAGGAAGTCCTTGAATCTGCTGCAAAAGAACTCCAGCTGAACCCGGCCGACGTGAAATACCTGCTGGCAGCAGGAGAAAAAGGATTACTGGAGGATTTCCTGGTTTCGTTTTCACCTTCATATGTGAGCAATCTTAAAGTCAAGCATACGCTTATCAAGGTGGTCACGACCATCGCCCAGGGGGGGCATTTAGTGCTGGTGGGCAGGGGAGGGGCCGCCATACTCCAGGGCAAGCCCGGCGCCCTGCACGTGAGGCTGCAGGCACCCCTGAACTGGAGGATGGAGGCAATCATCAGCGCAAGGAATGTCAATGCAGAAGAAGCAAGAAAGATTATCGAGACCACCGATAAAAAGCGCGCGGCCTTATACGAGCTCATACTTGGTAAAAAGCTCGATCCATATATGTTTGATGCAGAATTTAACTGCGCAACCCTATCGGTTAAGCAGATCGTTCATGGCATACTGGCCATGATGGAAGCCCGCGAAATGCTCTGACCTTCCCTTTGTTACAGGATAATTCGTACATGGTACATAGTACATTGTACATTTTTTTATACCTTTGCACCCTTAATTTAAGTTCGGGATGTAGCGCAGTTGGCTAGCGCACCACGTTCGGGACGTGGGGGTCGGAAGTTCGAGTCTTCTCATCCCGACCAAAGCAAGGGCGATCTCATGGGTCGCCCTTTGCAAATGCCACTTTAGCTCAGTTGGTAGAGCAGCTGATTCGTAATTAGCAGGTCGAGGGTTCAAGTCCCTTGAGTGGCTCACTCAAAATCAACCACTTGCAATCGTTTTCGTGAGTGGTTTTTATATTGGTGACAGATGAAAATATGGTCCTTTTCTATGGAGAAAATCATGCCGAAGTCGTTACCAAAACCGTTTAATGAAATTTTATTTTATGCGCTAAATTGGAAAAAACGCTCGCTTTGATCAGGCTGAGCCGGAATAGCCAAATCATTTAAGGTTACAGATTGTCAATAAATTAAGGGGGTAAATCAAAACCGGTTACGTGTGGTTCGATGCTCTGTTTTGTCCAGTATCAAGAGCTGGCAGACTTCAGAAGTTGAGCATTTAACGGGAATGACCGGCGAGGCTTAACTGAAGATAGATACAAAACCCAGTTCTTTCGGCGCGATCGACATAACCGGGATAGGCGAATGGCGCACGAACTCCTGGGCACGTGATCCAACGAAAAATTCTATCACACTTGATTCCTGCTGGGTCATGATCATGACAAGGTCGATATCACCCTGTTTTTCAGCATAGTTCAGCACGGTAGGGATGAGCGCTTTCTCATTTTCTACATTCTCAACTATTTCGGCCGTGCAACTGATACCTTCCTTCTCGATAAGCTGTTTAACCTGACCGGCCAGGAATCTGAGCCTGCTGCGAACCTCCGGATCATTTTTGCTCCAGATCCCCGAAACTATTTTTATCCCTGCACCATAAATTTTGGCAATTTTGATGGCCCACATAACCTTTTGCCTGCTCTCGGCCGTGAGATCAAGGGGAAGCAAGATGTTCCTGCAACCATCGTAATGATGCCGGGCATTGATGGTGATGACCGGGCATTTAGTCGACCTCAACACCCTTGAACTGTTAGCCCCCAGCACGCCTACAGAGTTACCGGGAAGTTCAGGCTGACTGTGTGTGCCCATGATGATGAACTGAGCCTGGAACCTATCGGCTGTTTCCAGGATTTTTGAATAAACCTGGCCAGTTTCCAGGATAGTTGAAACCTGCAACCCGGTTTCTGCCTGTATTTTGGCGGAAAGCGTAATAAGTCTCTCATCAAGTTTTTTCAGGATCTCTTCATCGTGGGATGCACCGAAAAGGGCTCTTATACCGGCAGGAGGATCATAAACATAGAGCAGTACGATCTCTGCCGGCAGCAAACGTGCCAGGTTATACGACTGTTCCAGCGCGATGAGCGACTGTGGTTCAAAATCAACGGGTACGAGAATCTTCATCATAATAAATGGAATTATCATAAAGCTATCACACAAAGTTAATTATTCCTGCGGTTAAAGCCAGCACAATACCTTCTGCCTCAATCTTTGCAGACAAAATAATACGCGTTTTCGCGTCATTTCCGATATGAATTTGACCTATTGTCATTAAAACCGACGGGGCTTGTATTGTACAGTTTGCTTCTACTAGCCAAGGTTTCGTGACCAAAGTCATAAGCAAAAAGCACATTGTGAAATTATCTTGTAATTCATATGGTTGGAGATCGAACAGGAAATTTAGCATTTATCAAAAAAACATTGATAAATAATTAACAGACGAAAGAATTATTATAACTTTAATATCAATTATCACCTGAATGTTCTTGGAGCCTTGTAATGTTATACCTGACCAACGCATGCCTCTCCGAACTTTGACCAATTAAATTCAGCAACTATGAAACTTAAACTTTTACTCTCTTTGCTATTAGCTTTAAGCACGAACATGACGGTAAATGCCCAAGTCACTGTAAGCGGCGCCAACCCTTCTTCAAATGGACCTTATACCAAGCTAAGTGTCTGTAAAGAAATAAAGCGTACATTTGCATAAAAAAGCAAATGAAAGAACCTGATTTATTAACGGAGAAATACGAAAGGATAAAAAGCATTTTAAATGAGCGAGATACACGAC
>CAIJYT010000006.1 GCA_903824935.1 uncultured Bacteroidales bacterium
CTTTCCTCGTGATAGTACTGATTTTTCTGATTAGTCTAGGGATAGTGGCAGGCATTGTGGCAGCAACCTCGAATGACGAGGTGGTGATTGATAAAAATACGGTGCTGGTGTTTAAAATGGATAAACCGCTTGCCGACCGTTCCCCTAAAATGCCTGTATTCGGGATGTACGGAACGGAAAAATATTCCGGCCTTAACGACATTTTACAAAACCTGAAAAAAGCCAAAACCGACAAAAATATCACGGGAATCTATTTAGACCTGTCGGTGGTCCAGGCAAGCATGGCAAGTGTTGAAGAGATCAGGGATGGACTGCTGGATTTCAAAAAATCGGGAAAATTCATCTGGGCCTACAGCGAAGGATATGACCAGAAAGCATATTACCTTGTTTCTGTTGCCGACAAGATATTTTTAACACCCCAGGGCATTGTTTTCTTCAAAGGCCTCAGTGCTAATGTCATGTTCCTTAAAGGGGCTCTGGAAAAGCTTGACATAAAGGTGCAGGTGATCAGGCATGGCAAGTTCAAGGCAGCAACCGAACCATTGTTCCTTGATAAGATGAGCCCTGAGAATCGTAAACAGACCACCGAACTGATCAATGCTCTTTGGAATAAAATGATAAGCGGTATCAGCGAATCCCGCGGCATAAGCAAGGATGACCTCAACAGGATTGCCGATAGCCTTAAGCTCAGCAAGGCATCAGAAGCCCTGAAATATAAAATTATCGATCAGATTGCGTATAAGGATGAGTTCCTGAAAGAACTCCGTTCTAAACTCGGTATCGGCGAAAAAACAAAGATCAGAACCGTCACCATGGATAAATATACCGATGTAGCTGACCGCGAAAAGAAGAGTTCATCGAAAGACAGGATCGCAGTCATTTATGCCCAGGGTTCTATTGGCACCGGTGAAGGTGACGACCAGGATATAGGCTCCGACCGGATCTCCAGGGCCATCCGCAAAGCCCGTGAAGATGATAACGTGAAGGCCATAGTATTCCGTATCAACTCAGGAGGCGGAGACGGACTGGCTTCAGATATCATCTGGAGGGAAGTTTTGCTGGCAGCCAGGGTAAAACCTGTTGTCGCTTCTTTCGGTGACGTTGCTGCAAGCGGCGGGTACTATATCGCCTGCGCCTCAACCAAGATCCTCGCCGAACCCAATACCATCACCGGGTCGATAGGGGTTTTCGGCCTTATCCCCAATTTTGAAGGACTGATGAAAAACAAACTCGGTATTACTTTTGATGAAGCCCAAACTAATAAAAACGCTGGGTTCATCCCGGTGCAACGGGCCCTTACCCCTTTTGAATCGGCTGTAATCCAGAAAGAGATTGAAGACTTTTATGATACTTTCATTACCAAGGTATCCGACGGAAGGAAACTGTCGAAAGCCCAGGTTGACAGCATAGGACAGGGAAGGGTATGGAGCGGCACGGATGCTAAAAAGATAGGGCTTATTGATGACTTCGGCGGGCTTGAAAAAGCTATTGCAACAGCCGCAGACCTTGCCAAATTGAAATCATACAGGACACTGGCCCTGCCGGAACAAAAAGAGCCTCTGCAGCAGATCATCGATGAACTGTTCGGCTCTACCCCTGAAACGAGGATACAATCTGTGATGGGAGAGGATTACAAGTATTACAGGATACTTAAAGATATCCGAGGGATGAAAGGCGTTCAGGCCCGATCACTCATTGATTACGATATCCGGTAATCCAGGAGTCAAAAAAAAAGAGGGCATCACGAAATGGATGCCCTCTTTTTTTTTGATCCAATGACCTTATCTCATCGGGTACCTTTTGAAAATATCTTCGCTCTTCATCAGGATATCGATATACTGTGCCCTTTTGTAAACAAACGGATCTTTCAGCGACTTGCGTGACAATTTTCCCTTGAAACTGTCGATGGTGCCGAATTTTTTGCGGTCCATCCAGTCGTCAAGTTCCCCTAACATTTTAGTAATCTGGGCGGGTCCGTTCTTATAAATGGTACTTACCACCTGTACGCAATCAGCCCCGGCGAGAATCATTTTCACTACATCTTTCCCGGTTAAAATACCGGTATTGGCGCATAAAGAACCTCTGATTTCCTGATATAACATCCCGATATACCTCAACGCCAGACGATTGTCCTCTTCGTTACTCAGGTTGTATGGAAAATGATGCTCCACTTTTTCAATATCAATATCAGGCTGGAAAAGGCGGTTGAATAAAACAAAACCGTCCACTCCCGCATGATACATCTGCTGGATAACTCCCAGCACATTGGTATAATACGGACTAAGCTTTACACTTACAGGTATTTTGAGGTTCTTTTTAACCTCCGAAATAACGGCAAGCTGCTCATTTACTATGGACTTTCCCTCTTTCTTGAAATCAGCGGGAAGAGTGTAAAGATTCATCTCAAGCGCGTTGACACCGGTTTGCTCAACCTGTTTTGCGTATTCAACCCAGGTATCTTCAAATAAACAATTAAGGCTTGCGATAACAGGTATGTTTACAGAATCAACAACTTTTCTTAAATGAGACAGATGTTCCCGGGGACCAGCATGATTGATATCGGGAAACAGGCTGATCATCTCAGCATGCCTCTCGTTATACTGGTTCAGTTCCTCGGAAAGCTGGAGGCGCTCCAACTCTATTTGTTCCTCAAACAAGGTTTTATAGACAATGGCAGCAGCACCAGCTTCTTCAAGCTTGTGAATTGTATCAAGGTCTTTAACCAGGTTGCTTGCTCCAACGATTATGGGGTTTTTAAGGTTCAACCCCATGAAGTTTGTAGTCAGGGTGGGCATACATTTTTTGTTTTAAAGATGTTTATAAAAATATTCTATTCCGGCTGTTTTCCGGCATTTTTCTCAAACTTCATTTCCGAAAGGCGCTTGTAGTTGTCATACCTCCATTTTGCGTTCTCTTCGGCAGCTTTGAAAAGCTCAACGGATTCTTCGGGGAACATCGCTTTAAGTGAGGTATAACGGACTTCAGTGGCGAGAAACTCCTGGAATTTTATCCAGTCGGGTTCCTTTGAGTCAAGGGTAAAGGGGTTCTTCCCTTCTTCGGCATGTAATGGGTTGTACCTGTATAGGTTCCAGTATCCAGCGTTGACAGCGTTGTCCATTTCCTCCTGGGCTTTGCCCATACCAAGTTTGAGGCCATGATTGATGCAGGTGGAGTAAGCAATTACCAGCGACGGGCCTTTGTATGACTCGGCTTCCTTAACGGCCCTGAAAAGCTGGCTGTTGTTTGCGCCCATGGCAACCTGTGCAGTATACACATAACCGTAAGTCATGGCCATGGCACCAAGGTCTTTTTTACGGACCTTTTTGCCTGAAGCTGCAAACTTGGCAACAGCACCTGCAGGGGTGGATTTTGAGGCCTGCCCACCGGTATTCGAATATACTTCGGTATCGAGAACAAGAATATTGATATCCTCTCCTGAAGCGATCACATGATCCAGACCGCCGTAACCTATATCATAAGCCCAGCCGTCGCCACCTATGATCCAAATCGATTTCTTAATCAGGTATTGCTTAAGGTCGGTTATGTCTTTGGCAAGCGGGTTTGTTTCATTTTCAAGCAAAGGCAGAAGTTTAAGGGTTGCAGCCTTTGACTTTTCCGCATCGTTCTTGCCGTCTATCCATTCCTGGAAAGCTGCAAGAGTTTCAGCACCCATCATATTGGCTTTGATGGCCTCTTTCATTTTCCTTGAAATACGGTCCCTGAGTTTGCCGATGCCAAGAGCCATGCCATAGCCATATTCAGCATTGTCTTCGAACAATGAATTGGCCCATGCAGGCCCCTTGCCTTCGGTGTTTGCACGGTAAGGAGTGAAAGGAGCTGTGCCTCCGTAAATAGAGGAACATCCTGTTGCATTGGCTATCATCATCCTCTCTCCGTAAAGCTGGGTAAGAAGCTTGATATAAGGTGTTTCCCCGCAACCTGCGCAGGCACCCGAGAACTCGAATAAAGGCTGTGCAAACTGGCTGTTCTTGAATGTTTTGAACCTGTCGATGACATTGGTTTTATAACCAACCTTGTCAATGAGATAATCCCAGTTCTTCGATTCATGTATCTGGCTGCCAAGGTTGTTCATCTCAAGGGCCTTTGTCTTTGAAGGACAGATGTCGGCGCAGTTACCGCAACCGGTACAATCGAGGACACTTACCTGTATCTTGAATTCATATCCTGCAAGTTCTTTCCCTATGGCTTTCAAAGTCGGCATATCGGCAGGCGCATTCTTCTTTTCCTCTTCATTGAGAAGAAATGGACGAATGGCAGCGTGGGGACAAACATAAGCGCACTGGTTGCACTGTATACAGTTTTCGGGTATCCATTTGGGGACGTTCACTGCAATACCGCGTTTTTCAAGCACTGTCATCCCCGACGGGAATGTACCGTCTTCCCTGCCTAAGAAAGCGCTGACGGGAATATCATCTCCCCTCATTGCACTTACCGGTTCGAATATTTCCTTTACGAACTTATCAACACCAGCATCATCTGCAGCAGCTTTAACAACAATCTTTGACCATTCGGCAGGGATCTCGATTTTTTCAGCTTCTCCTCCCCTGTCAATAGCCGCACAATTCATATTGACGATCTCTTCTCCCTTGCGTCCGTATGTTTTCTCAATAGCCTTCTTCATCGCCTTAAGGGCTATGTCGTAAGGAATTACGTTGGAAACTTTGAAGAATGTCGACTGCATGATTGAATTGGTGCGGTTACCCAGGCCGATTTCCTCGGCAATCCTTGTGGCATCGATAATGTAGAAATTGATCTTGTTGTCGGCCATGTATTTTTTCATGGTATCGGGAAGGCGTTTCTTGGTTTCCTCGGCATCCCAGATCGAATTCAAAAGGAATGTCCCCCCGGGCTTCAGGCCTTTTATAAGATCATATTTGTCAAGATATGACGGAACATGGCAGGCGATGAAATCAGCCATGTTAACAAGGTATGGCGAACGGATGGGACTGTCGCCGAAGCGGAGATGCGAAACCGTAACACCGCCAGATTTCTTGGAATCATAGGCGAAATAGGCCTGTGCATACTTATCGGTATTGTCACCAATGATCTTGATGCTGTTTTTATTAGCTCCAACTGTACCATCGGAACCAAGCCCCCAGAACTTCCCGGAGAAAGTTCCTGCAGGCTGGATGTCGATTTCGGGAAGCATGGGAAGTGAAGTGAAAGTCACATCATCTACAATACCTACCGTGAAATGGTTCTTGGGTTCCTTCATTTTCAGGTTCTCATAAACCGAGATAATCTGTGAAGGAGTTGTATCCTTTGAGCTGAGTCCGTAACGGCCGGCGATGATCATTGGCCGGTCCTGGCGGTCGTAAAAGATATCCCTGATATCCAGGTACAGGGGATCTCCGTTTGCTCCGGGTTCCTTGGTCCTGTCAAGCACTGCGATCCGTTTGACCGATTTCGGCAGGACATTGAAGAAATATTTTTCGCTGAAGGGGCGGTAAAGGTGAACAACCACTAAACCAACCTTCTCGCCTTTTGCCCTCAAATGGTCAATGGTCTCACGTATGGTATCAGTAACAGAACCCATGGCAATGATGATATTCTCAGCCTGCGGATCCCCGTAATAAACAAAAGGATGATATTCCCTGCCGGTCAGTGAAGTGATCTCTTTCATATAGTCTTCAACCACATCGGCAACAGGGAAGTAAAACCGGTTTACAGCTTCTTTGGCCTGGAAGAAAATATCGGGGTTCTGAGCAGTCCCACGGGTGACAGGATGTTCAGGATTAAGAGCCCTGTCGCGGAATTCCTGGAGCGCCTTGACATCGATCAGTTTTACCATGTCATCATTTTCGAACGCTTCGATCTTCTGGATCTCATGCGACGAACGGAACCCGTCAAAAAAGTGAAGGAAAGGCAACCTTAATTTAATTGCTGCCAGGTGGGCAATACCTGATAGATCCATGATCTCCTGTATGGAACCTGAAGCCAGCATGGCAAAACCTGTCTGCCGTGTAGCGTATACATCACTGTGGTCACCGAAAATAGAAAGGGCATGAGCCGCAACAGTTCTCGCAGAAACATGGAAAACGCACGGAAGAAGCTCACCCGCAATCTTATACATATTGGGTATCATCAGTAATAAACCCTGTGATGCTGTAAAGGTCGTGGTCAGAACACCCGACTGCAGCGATCCGTGAACAGCACCTGCTGCGCCGGCCTCACTCTGCATTTCAGCGACTTTTACCTCGTCGCCGAAAATATTTTTACGTCCGCTTGCAGCCCACTCATCAACATTCTCAGCCATGTTCGAGGAAGGAGTGATAGGGTAAATAGCTGCTACTTCACTGAACATGTACGCCATATGTGATGCAGCCTGGTTACCGTCACAAGTTAAATATTTTTTAATTTTAGTCATAATATGTTGATTTTTAATGATTTGATTCTATCTACTGTGAATCGATTAACAGACTGCAAAGGTACATTTTTTTTAATTTTGCAGAATGCTTTATCCAACTTCTTTTGAAAATAAGCTCGGCTTTGATAACATCAGGGAACAGCTTAAATCTAACTGCCTGTCATCCATTGGGAAACGTCTTGTGTCGGAGATAACTTTCTCCACCGATCAGAATGAGATTTATTTAAAATTACAACTCACCGGGGAGATGCTTAATATCCTGAATTTTGAAGAAGGTTTTCCCGCCCAGGATTACTACGACCTGATCCCCGAACTGAAAAGGATTACGATACCCGGGACTTATCTCGAAGAAGAAACGATTTCGGAGCTCAGACTTTCCTTGCATACAGTTTCCTCGCTCATCCGGTTTTTCTCAGCAAGGCAGGAAACCTATCCCCTGCTGTATGAGCAGATCAACTCTTGCATTACCGACGGCACTGCGCTCATGATCCCCGACAGCCTGGTCCACCGTATCGACAAGATACTTGATGAGCGTTCAGAGGTAAAAGACAATGCTTCACCCGAACTTTCAAAACTGAGAAAGGAAAAAGCGTTCAAGCTGGCCAGCGTAGAACACAAGATACATCACGACCTGAAAGTTGCGAGGCAATCAGGCTGGACCCCTGAAGATGCAGAAGTGACAATTCGCAGCGGCCGCCTGGTTATCCCCATGCTTAGCGCCCATAAGCGCAAGATCAGCGGTTATGTACATGACGAATCTGCAACAGGGCATACTGTCTATGTTGAACCTGCTGCCATTTTCGAAACGAATAACGAGATCCGTGAAATCGAGTATGCCGAAAAGCGGGAGATCATAAGGATACTGATTGCTTTTACCGGCGAACTCAGGCCTGAAAAGGAAAACCTCATCAGCCTGTATAATTTCATGGGTACCGTTGATTTTATCAGAGCCAAAGCCCTGTTTGCAAGGGAAATTTCAGCTGTGCTGCCGAAGTTTACACTGTCTCAGCCTTCCCTGCAAAAATCAGTAACAAAGCCCGGGTTCAAATGGTACCAGGCCATCCACCCAAACCTTTACCTTCATTTTAAAAAGATCGGCAAGACCGTTGTCCCCCTCGACCTTGAACTCGAGGGCGATGAAAGGATCCTGATTATTTCGGGACCCAATGCCGGCGGGAAATCGGTATGCCTCAAAACGGCAGGGCTGCTGCAATATATGTTCCAGTGCGGGCTCCTGCCCCCGGTGAGGGAAGATTCGGAATTCCTTGTCTTCAAAAAGATGTTTATTGATATAGGTGATGAGCAGTCCATAGACAACGACCTTAGCACTTATACTTCAAAGCTTCTCAACCTTAAATTTTTTCTTGAGAATGCGGATGGCAGCTGCCTTCTCCTTATAGATGAATTCGGCTCAGGAACAGATCCCTCACAGGGTGGCGCCATGGCGGAAGCCTGCCTGGAAGCCTTGTCCGACAGGGGAACTTACGGGATAATAACAACGCATTATTCCAATCTTAAACTCCTGGCAGGGAAAGTCAGGGGAATTGTGAACGGTGCTATGTTATATGATTCAAAGAAGCTGAAACCGCTTTACCGCCTGAAAAAAGGAAAGCACGGC
>CAIJYT010000007.1 GCA_903824935.1 uncultured Bacteroidales bacterium
CGGTGTCCGGATCTCATGACTCATGTTGGCCAGGAACTGTTGTTTGAACCGTTCGCTTTGCTCGGCATGTTCTTTTTGCTCCATTATTTCCTTCTGGGCAATCTGCAGTTTAAGATTGGATTTTCGCTGGTTGTTGTAATTCTTGAAAACAAAGAAAAGCAGACAGGCGACCAGTCCCATCCCGATAAAACCCGCAAATGTAAAAGTTTTTTGTTTCTGTAGCCGAAGCTGGTTCATGTTGTTTTCCACTGCATGCTGCAAACTATCCGTGGCCTGCTTTTTATCAAATTCATACTTCATTGAGAGCTGCGTGAGTTTTTTTTCCTTTTCAAGATTAAAAATAGAATCTTTAATGGCCACATATTTTTTATAATATTCCAGGGCACCTTTATACTCTCCGATTTCCTCATAGCATATGCTGTTTGAAATGTAGGAATCCTGTAATAAATAAAGATCCCCTAATTCTTTTTGAATCACAATAGCGCTGTCTGCATAGATCGCGGCTTTTCTGATGGCCACCGGTTTGTTCCCGGCAAATAGTTTATTTAAGGTGGATTTATTTCTGTCGGTTGCAATCAGGAAATAAGTATAGGCAATTACCCCATAGTTATAACTTATATTCCTCTTGACATTTAATTCCTTTTGAAGCCTCAAAGCCCGGAAAAGATATTCCAGTGCGTCGAGGTATTCAGCCTGCTGGCGATACTGGTCGCCGATGTTTTCCAGCTCGTTTGCCACGGCATGCTTGTTTCCATCTGCTTCATAATATTTTACAGCTTCTTCATAATATTGATAGGCCTTTGTGAAATCCTTCTTTTGCCTGTAAACAAGTCCAATTGCATTTAAAGCCCTCGCAGAACCTGATTTATTCCCAATGGCCTGGCTGAGCTTCAGGGCCTGGTTAAAATAATCCAGTGCGTTTGGATACTCATCTTTTTTTTGATAAAAATCACCTATATCGTACAAGATATCCTGCATGGCGATTTTATCCCCCGATTCCCGGGCCATCTTTAAAGCTTTCTGATAATATTCCATTGCCTTTGCATATTCTGACAAGCTGTAATAAATCAATCCCAGCCTGTTGAAACCACGTGTAATTCCTGATTTATCGCCTATCTCCTCATCGATCTTCAGGGATTGCAAATAATATTCAAGGGCCTTTGGATAATCGGCTTTCCCATAGTAATAGTTCATTCCTGTTACAACATTAGCCTTGGCAATCCCTGGTTTCCAGTGAAGTCTCCCGGCCAGCGACAAGGCTTGCATCCCGAGTTTGATCCCTTCGTCGGGGTTGACGTAGCAATAAGTAAAACTCAGGTCATTCAGCAGCTTTACCTTGCTTGTATCTTCTTTTGATTTGGTTAATTGCTGAAGTAAAGAATCTATTCGGATCTGCCCCTGTTTTTGAGCGAAGGCATGAACCGAAATCATCAAAATTGCAAGGAACAGGGTGGCTTTTATTTTCATTTTTCTGAACGATTGACTAGCTTATTCATTTCAGGAATCTGAAGCTGGTGTCATAGTGGCTTAATGGCCTCCCGGTACAGAGCCGTCAAACAGTCTCCATTTCCAGGTATTCTTGACTTTAACAAGAATTCCCGTGAACCGATAAGGAAATTTTACGGTTTTTCCCTTATCATTGGTAACTATCATATATCCATCCATAAAAACCCAGGCCGTATTCCCGTTATGATCAATATCGACCCTTTTCATATCCCACGAGAAACCACGGCGAGCAAATAAGGTTTTCATCCAGTTTTCTATTTGTTCCCTCCCTTTGAATACTTCACCGCTGTCGGAGCCAACAGCCAAAATTGCCTCGTTGTTATCAAATAATTCCATGAAATGATTCACATCCCTGTTCCTGGCCGAGTTATTCCATAATTCCAGCGAAGCTGTGATCTCCTTTGTTATTGCTGCATCTTTCCCCTGCTTCTTGTCAGATTTATCGGTATGAGGATAACCTGAGGCTGATATCAGGAAACATATTAATGTGAAAATTACTTTCCCGGATTTTTGAAATTGTCTCATCTTATTGTTTATGTATATACATTAGTGATCCTCGCTTGTTTTATTTCTTTAACTCTTCCATTGCCCTCTTCCTGAAAATAGCAGGATCAAGGCTATGTCGCCTTATCATAGTTTCCTTTTTGGTATTTTGCATAGTTACGATATGTTTGCTTCGCTCCGACACGAATGATAAATTAAACTTCTCTATATCAATTGTTTATAAATTAACAATAGTGTTTATAGTGTATGGATTAATGCGTAAAACTGTCATATGACAAGGTTATTAGCCCTTAAAGAAAGTGTTAATCCCGAAAATCAATGGCTTAAGGGCTTATACTCTTAAAAGGGAGTACCCTACCCTGGCGAAATGTCTAACCGTCAGTGTTGTTCAGTTTTTGATTTTTTTATTTAGACTGCTTCTAATTTATTATATCTTTGTCATAAGTTTCAATCTTTAAAAATCTGCAAATGCCAAAATATATAATTGAACGGGAAATTCCTGGTGCAGGAAAGTTCACTGCTGAACAATTGAAAGCCATTTCACAAACATCCTGTGGGGTTTTAAGCAAAATGGGATCACAAATACAGTGGGTTCACAGTTATGTGACTACTGATAAAATTTATTGTGTTTACATTGCCCCGGACAAGGAAATGATACTGGAACACGCCAGGCAAGGAGGATTTCCTGCAAATAATGTAACAGAAGTGTCAGGCATAATTGACCCTGTTACTGCCGGATAAGTGGAGAAAACGTAGCTCGTGACCACCCCCTGCCGATTTTCGGTGACCGTGGTATCTTCTTAACAATCAATGAATTGAACTGATCGGGTTAATTCGGCGAAGACTGGTCAAAGTGAGCGATTTTTCCGGAATAACCTAACCGGCTCATCTTTTTGTTCGTTGAAGTAGTCAATTGAAACCGGCAGAGAGGGGTCACGATCTCTGGTTTTTCCACTTTATTGCTACATTTGGTCAGCAAAGGACCATGAATTGTAATCATGAAAACTGAAGGACTACTTAGACGAAGCATCGTTTTGCTCACAGGCCTCTTCATCCTTACCCTGGGCATAGCCCTGTCGGTAAAGGCAAACCTGGGCACCTCACCTGTGTCGAGCAATCCCTATGTTTACAGCCTTGGTTTCCCGCTCACGATGGGGATGTTCACAGTGATCCTTAATATTATTTTTATTCTTTTGCAGATGGCTTTGCTGCGCGGGGAATACCAGTGGATACAACTCCTGCAGCTTCCGGTTGCCATGGTTTTCGGGGCATTCACCGACCTGGCCCTTTATCTTGTTTCTTCGAACGTGCATGTGTCAAATTACCTTCTACAGTGGCTATGTTGCATCCTCAGCATTGTTCTCGTCGCGCTTGGCGTTTACCTCCAGGTAAAGGCGAAGGTGATCTACCTTGCCGGGGAGGGTTTATGCCTGGCCATCTCCAAAACCTTTCATGTAGAATTCGGAAAAGTGAAAGTGGGGCTGGATTGTATGCTGGTTATTATCGGGGTCATCAGCTCTTTCATTTTTCTGCACGAACTGAGAGGCATACGCGAGGGAACAATAGCCGCGGCATTGCTGGTTGGCACCACGGTGAGACTCTACAGCAGGAAGCTGAAGTTTATGGATCCCTTGTTTGGCGAAAAAGAACCTGATGTAACAGTGACCTGGATATCATCCGCAGACCTTAAAAAGAATCTTATCATTACCATCGCCCGGGAATTCGGCAGTGGCGGACATGAGATAGGGCAGTTCGTGGCAAAGGCACTCGATATTCCTTTTTATGACAAGGAGCTGATTGATCTTTCGGCAAAGGAAGGTCACCTGTCTCCCGAATATGTCAAGGCTCATGAACAGAAACTCAAGCACAGCCTGCTGTTCGAGCTGATTGAACAGAATTATGCCTATGTGGAAGGGGAAAGGTCGGCGCTTGACATCCTGTTCGAGACCCAGAGCAAGGTCATATGGGATATCAGCGAAAAGGGATCCTGCGTGATTGTCGGCCGTTGCGCAGATGTTATCCTGGAAGAGCATCCTGGCTGTTTTACTGTATTTATTCATGCCCCAAAGGAATTCCGGCTGCAGCGGATCATTCATGAATATGGCCTCAGCCCGGGGACCGCCGGCAAAGAAATGGCAAGGATTGACAGGGAAAGAGTGAATTATTGCCGGCATTACACACATTTGAACCGCGGCAAGCCCGGAAGTTATGATCTCAGCATCGATAGTTCGGTAACAGGTATTGAGAATGCTGCAAAGATGATCGTTGATGCTTTATACAAAGGATGATGGTGA
>CAIJYT010000008.1 GCA_903824935.1 uncultured Bacteroidales bacterium
ACCGGTTTGAGGTCGGCCCTGGCAGCGTATATGGCGGCAGTATATCCTGCGGGTCCCGAGCCTATGATAAGGCATCGTATATGATCAGTGTTTTCACTCATTTGATTGCTTTTTATTCTTGTGCAAAGGTAAAGAAAAATCGGCGATCAGGGCAGCTCCGATAATCTTCCCCTGTATATCTTTCAGGCGCATTTGTTACAAAAGTCCTGAAATGCCTAATTTTACGATTCAATCCTTTTTCCCATGAAACGATATGTCCTGATCCTGTTTTTCTCCTGTGCTTTCCTGTCCCTCACCATGGCATCCGGTTATCATGAAGACAGAAAGCTGATAATCGGAATTTCCTATGCGCCTCCTTACATCATAAACAAGGAGGGCATAATGTCGGGGGTCTGTATCGATCTGTGGAGACTTATCAGCGACACGCTCAGGATCTCATACGAATACAAGGTCTATCCATCCACAGATTCACTGATGCACGATTTACGGGCCGGGGCTATCGACCTTTCCATCCTGCCCCTTACCGCTACAAGCGAACGTCTTGCAAAGTTAAAATTGTCAATTCCCTTTTATATTTCAAATATGGGAATTGCAACCCGAATTGAGAAACAATCTGCTTTTCTCCAATTACTTAAGAATATTTTTTCCTGGAAGATTATTCGTTCATTGCTCTTTATTTTCCTTATTGCTACAGTCTTTGCGGTTTTTCTCTGGCTGGCCGAACGAAAAGGGAATGCCCTTCAATTCAGGCCGGGATTTATCGGTGTGACCGACGGCATCTGGTGGGCATTCGTTACCATGACAACTGTGGGATATGGCGATAAGATCCCTAAAACAAGATTGGGAAGAATACTGGCCATTTTCTGGATGTTTTTCGCAATAGGCTTGTTCTTTATAGCTTCCGGAGTAGTCTCTTCAGAACTTACAGTCAACAGGCTTCAATCGCAGATAAAAAATCCTGACGACCTTAGTAATTGCAGGGTGGGAGCGATTAACAAATCGGGATACGGGGAGACCCTGGGCCGTCACAAGATCCCATATTCTCCTTTTTCTTCGCCCTGGGATGGCCTTCAGGCTGTAAATACCGGCCTTATTGATGCTTTTGTTTATGACCAGGCGTTGCTTCAATACCTGGTTGTCAAAAATAAGCTGAGCGACAAGATCGTGATCATACCCAGCGGTTTAAACCTGCAATACTTTTCTTATATGGCCGGCAAAAACAACCAGGTATTGATAGACAGGATCAACCCTGCATTACTGAAGGTTATTGACAGCGATTCATGGGTAGAGATCTTATTAAGGTATGGTATTGTACATTAAGAGGGACTGAGATCCCGAAGGGACAATAATTGCATTATACCAAATTGCCCGGCTTAAATTTACGATTGGATTATCAGGATATTTTTCTATATTTGCACTCCCAAATCGGGATATCGGGGCGTGGCGCAGTTGGCTAGCGTACTTGCATGGGGTGCAAGGGGTCGGAAGTTCGAGTCTTCTCGCCCCGACAAATGAAAGCCTTTTCGTGAAAACGAAAAGGCTTTTTGATTTTTTAGCGAAGCAAGTTCACTTGCTGAAGCGGAAAAATCGAAAAGCCTTAATGAGCGCAGCGAATAAAGGCTTTCATTTAAGTTCCCCTAACGGAAGTCCGGCGAGGCCGAAGGTCGAGCCAGTCTTCTCTTGAAGAAATTTCCGGCGAGGCCGAAGGTCGAGCCAGTCTTCTCTTGAAGAAATTTCCGGCGAGGCCGAAGGTCGAGCCAGTCTTCTCTTGAAGAAATTTCCAGCGAGGCCGAAGGTCGAGCCAGTCTTCTCTTGAAGAAATTTCCAGCGAGGCCGAAGGTCGAGCCAGTCTTCATTCCCTCACGAGAATATAGGCATACCATATCATCTTAAGAAAGCTCGCTGGCCTGTCCATATCGCAAATCAGCTGCTTTCTTTCAAGTTTTTCGTAAGGCAGGATGCCTCCGCCGGTTTCTTCCTGGAGCTTTTCAAGCATTTTTAAAGCTACTATGCCTCTTGCCATGATATTGGCAAAGAGGATGATGAAAAATTCAAGATCCGATTTTTTATACGGCAGCTGCCGGGCCATCAAACAGAACTTGACGCATTCTTCCGTGTAAAAATTCTCAAATTCAGTGAAATCACTGCAGGTGGTAGCCAATGTTGAAATCCCGTCCCTAACATCCTTATAGATATCAAAAATATCCTGGGTGATCTGCAGCGCCCCTCCCATCTGGTACATCACATCGATTGCCTGCTTTGAAGGAATTTCCCGAATAAGGTAATGAAACAGTATATGCGACCATGCACCTTTAACCATGGTGATCTTCAGTATCTCTTCCCTACTGAGGTCTCTCCTCATTTGTTTCTCCGATTCAACCTGGGCTTTGATGACCTGGTCAAAAGCATTAGCAAACCCTTCGGGACTGCTCACGCTTCCATGTAATCTGCAAAGAATTTTATTTACAATGGCCTCTTCCAGGGTAGCAGGCTTCGCCCGTTCCTGGAAAGTCAGCAAACTCTTCAGCTGTTCCTGCGAAATTTGCTTATTATCTGTAAAATCATCGATCAGGGGAGTCGCTATTCCACCCAGAACAGCATTTTCCCTTTCTTCTTCCGACATCCTCCTCCCGTAGATCCTGGTATAAACTTCGCAAACCAGGGGCACCCCGAAACAATAATAGGCCCTTATCTTTTTCAGTGTTGCAGGGGCCAGCTCTTTATTATACTGCTCATATAAGGGTACCAGCAAGGAGGCAACCAAGGGGTCATTGTATTTCCTTTGCTTCAGTATAAACCGGAAGAAAAACCAAATCACTTTTATGACTTGCAGGAAATACATCAGAATCCAAGGTTCAGTTGCGCATAGATCCGGTTATACTGGTTCGCATTATCCCAGGTGCCTTCATAATAAAGCGATAATGAGAATTTTTTCCAGATCCTCCAGCTTAGATCAATTTCACCGACATTCTGCACCGAAGAATATTCATTGTTGTAATAGTGGTAATCGGTATACCTGTATGTAAGGCCGGCAAAAAGTTTGCCGGAAACCAGATCTTTGGAAATCCCGAGGCCATAAATATTTCCGCTGATATAGCTCGTCTGGAGAATGGTTACGGTTGCTGTCGCCGCGATATTGATTCCGGGAATCTGGCTGTAGGTGATGTAACCATAAAAATTTTTACTCGGTTTGGGGTCTGTTTTTTCAGCACGATAGCCCCCGGTAAGCCCTATGGAAAGCTTGTTTACAGGCCTGATCACTGCCTGCAGGGTATAGCCCTGCAAAGTCTGGGGATCGGTGATCTTATCAAGATAACTTTTATAGGTCTGGTAATAAATCACATTCTGCCTGGCGCTGTATGAAAACGAAAGCGTCAGCTGCCTGATCACCCTGTAATTCAGTGAAAGATACAGGTTGGTAAGGTTAAAGACATTCGCTGAAGTATAGCTGCTGTCGGCTGAATTAAAATTCAGTTTATAGAGGTCCATTTCCGCCGATCCGAAAAAAGTAAGGTTCTTCACCAGGGAATTGACATGCTGCAGGTAAAGAAACCTTCGGTCGGGATTCCCTTTATTTGTCTGGTTGATAAATGCCAGGGTAGTCTGCATGCTTCCGTTCTTCGCCCTGTGTTCATTGTAAAGGTATACTCCCGCCTGGAAAAGGCTTGAATTAAATCCGTAATCGGTATAATCGGGCCTGAATCCTGCGATCAATCCTATGCTTAGCGGCTTGAACTTCAGCTCGAACTGCAGCCCGTCATTGGCCCCCATATTCGAAAGCTTGGGATTGATCTTGCGCCCAAGCAAAAGGCTTGCCCTGCTCCCAAAATCATAACTCACATCCAGGTTGTATATCTTCAGCCCATTAAAAACATCCGATTGTATCTCACTCCAGTTCTGGTTGCTGTGGTTGAACGACATATAACATTCGGCCGAGAGGTTGGTGTTTCCAATGTTCATTGCCGTGAACAACAAGGTATATTTCATCCTTTGTACATTGGTCGAAGAATTGTTCGAGAAATCGGTATAGGAAGCTATTCCGAAATACCCGTGTATCGATTGCCTGCCGGCTTTTGGCTTTGCTTTTTTTACGGCAGCAGTATCTGCAACTTTAGAAACAGCGGCAACAGTGTCGGGTTTCTTTATTACCGGTATCACTGCGGATGGCGGAGCGGGTTGTTCAGTCGTCGGACGAGGAGCAAGTCCCGGCTTATGGTACACCTTGTCGCCCACCGAAAGGTTCATTGAAGTAATTGCCACGCAAACACAGGAAATGGATGAAAGATCCCTGACAACCAGTAAGGGTTTCAATTTCTCACCTTTCAATAAAAACAATGTATCCCCGCTTTTAAACCCGGCTGTGGAAGCAAACTTCACATAAATACTCTGGGAACTCAGATAGCTTACTGTCCCTTCTTCATTCGTCCCGCTTGTCTGTCCGTTAAGCAACAGCCCCATGGGGAATACAAAAAGGAATAAGGGGAGTAGGAATCTCATGCTTTCTATTGTTTCCCTGGATTATTTATTATCGGTCTCAACATTTTTCCGCCTGAACTTCCCGTTGGATGGCAGCTGTAACAGGCAGCGCTGTTATACGAATACCCCGCAACCCCTGAATGGGAATTATTCATCTGTGACTGAGGATGGCAAGAAGTGGTGCAGGTAAACTGCTGGAAATTACTGGCGCTTGGATGACAGTCTGAGCAAAGCGTCCACTTCCCGTTATGATGTCCGGAATATATTGGGAAATATTGCCCGTCATGGTTAAAGGTTGAAGGAGTCCAAGCGACCTGGGTATGGCAGGAAGCACAATCGGTGGGGAACCCTGCAGTAGCATGATTCGGGTTGGTGGTGGCATTGTAATTTGCCATATGGCAGCCCACGCAGGTGTTGGGTATCTGGGTGTTGTAATTGCCGTTATGACAGGTAGCGCAGGCAACCGAGGTATGGGCTCCGGCCAACACGTAATAGTTGCTGTGTATGGCAAATGTAGCTGGCTTCCATCCGGGGGTGGTCGTATGGCAATCGGCACAGGTAGTCGGAAATGCCAGTGTCGAATGGTTAGGATTAGTGGTATTGTTATAATTCGTCTGGTGGCATCCCACACAGGTATTGGGAGGGTTTACGTAATTGCCGTTGTGGCAGGCAACGCAGGTAGCCGTGGTATGTCCCCCGGTCAACGCATAATAATTATTATGGATGGCAAAAGTCGCCGGTTTCCAGCCTGGGTTCGTCGTATGGCAATCGGCACATGTGTTCGGAATATTCTTACCCACATGGTTCGGGTTTGTTGACTGGGTGTAGTTCTTCTGGTGGCATGAAAAACAGTCGGTGGGCGTTCCGGCAAAACCGTTGGTATGGCACTGAAGGCATGGCGTGGTTACATGAGCGCCCGTAAGAGGGAATTTTCCTGTATTATGATTGTATGCACCGCTTACAGTTCCCGTAGGATGGCACTCATAGCAGGGGAGGCTTGCATAGACATATCCTCCTACCTTATTATGCTTGCTGTCCATATCCGGTTGATTGTGAGAGTGGCAGTCAATGCAACTAAAGGTCTTAAGGCTGGCGGGATCGGTATGGCAGTCGGAGCAGGCAGTCCAGGTTCCTGCATGTTTACCTGAATAAACCGGGAAAAACAGGGCATCATGAGAAGTAAAAGTTGCCGGTTTCCATCCCGGCATGGTGGTATGGCAATCGCCGCAGCTTGTCGGGAAGCTGGCTGCAATATGATTAGGATTGGTCGTTGCATTGTAGTTGGACTGGTGGCAGGAAACACATTCTTTCGAAAGGTTTGAGTAATTCCCACCAACATGGCATTGCCCGCAATCACTTATTTTATGGCCGTTGGTAAGCGGGAAAAAGTCATGATTTACGTTGGTGGTGGTCCATGTAAACCCAAAAAGTGAATGGCATTCCGAGCAATTCTTAGAGTATCCGCCCTGGATATGGTTTGGTTTGGTGGTCCCCTGGTAGTCTTTCGCATGGCAGTCATAACATTCCACACCCTGGGGCTCGAACCTCAGAAGGGAAGCCGAAGGATGGCAGCGGGAGCAGTCTGTCGTATAATGCGGACCAACCAGCGGGAACCTGCTTCTCTGGTGCATTTCAGTGATGTTATCAACGATCCATGAATTCGAAGTATGGCACCTTCCGCAGTCAGGGCCAACCGTCTGGTTATGCATATCGGTATGACAGTCCACGCAGGCCGTCTTCGCTTCAGCGAAAACAAGGCTCTTGTGGCATTGCCTGCAATCGAGCACACGGTGCTGCCCCGATAGCGGCATCCTGGTTTTATTATGATCGAAAGAATAGACAGACTTGTCGAATTTCCAGCCATTCGAACTATGGCAAAGATCACAGCTTAGCTTAAAATCTTTACCATGGGGCGAGTCCGCAATCAGTCTTAAAGACATCAGCGAAAATACCGGAACCAACAGGATGATCAATGACAACTTTCGCATCTCGTATCCTTTATTTTATACAATATGTAAGTAATATTCCCTTGTGTAACACTTTTATGGCATTTTGCACATGCCACATTCTGATGCTTCCCGTCAAGTCGGAAAGCAGTTTTATTATGATCAAAAGACGGGATCTTCCAAATATCTGCCGTGTGGCATCGCATGCAATCGGTGATCCCGTTAATTTCAAACTGTTTGTAATGATTATCCTTATGGCAACCTGAACAGTTCGCCTGCATTTCAGAAAACTGCTGGTGCTCTGTTCCCGTACTATCCTTTTTAAAATGACAGGCACGGCAGCTTAAAGTTGTATGGGGCCCCGAAAGCGCAAACCGGGTCTGGGAATGGTTAAAGGCTATGTTGTTCCATTGGGCCGGGTTATGGCAGGAAGCGCAATTTTTTTCAGGATAATATTTCTCATCAATAAGGCCCTCATGTATGTCTTTGTGGCAATCGGCACAACGACTCCCGATCTGCCTGAAACTCCATTTCTCCTGTTTCTTGTGACAGGCAAAACATGGGGTTGCAAGGTGCGCCCCTTCAAGCTTAAAGACAGCCGCATTATGTTGTTCTATCGTAAAAGATGCCCCCGGGAAGCCTTTGGTAGTATGGCAGGCAGAACAATCAGTTGGAATCCCCTGTTTGATGAACTGACCTGTATGATAATCAGTATGGCAATCAAAACATTTATCGTGCTTTAAAGGATCTGTAACATTGGTCTTATGGCATGATTTACAGGGAATTGCCAGATGCTTATTCTCGAGGGGATACCTTGTTTTTGAATGATCGAAATTGCTTATGCCTTTAACCGTATGAAAGGAGGTTTCGGAATGGCACGACATGCAGTTCAAACCAAATTGCCCGTGATGCGGGTCGTTATGACAATTGGAGCATTGCGCAAATTTAATTCCGGCAAATTGCTGGAATTTAACATTGCTTGGCATGGTAACCGGATGGCATTTCTCACAGGGAACTGATTGGTGACCACCCAGTAATGGGAATTTTGTTGAAGCGTGACTGAACCTGGAAGCCGGCTTAAAGGCATCTGCGACATGGCAATCCAGGCAAGGGGCAGTCAAGGTCTTCTGATGGTAATCAGTATGGCATGGTACACAATTCGAACTCAATCCAAGATAAGTGAATTTCTGCGCTTTGATTTTCGGATTTGATATGAATCCTGGTTTATGACAATCCTTGCAGGTTTTTTTAGCATGAGCCCCGCTCAGAGTAAACCCTGTAAGAGCATGGTTGAATTTGTCCTTGTCAAAGCGTATGATCTGGAAATTCTCACCATGATGATCGCTATGACAGGAAGTACAACTTTTACCCTTTATTTCAGACGAAGCATGATACCCTTTATGCATGTCTACACGGACCTTAAGCTCGGCATGGCATGAGAGACATTTATCGTTTGTTACCTTGTCGCCAAGTGTATGACACTTGGTGCAGTTGGAGATACCTTCAAGGTGGGCGTGCACAGAAGCCAGCTTGCCAGGGGAAATCTGGGCAAGTGCAGGGAGTGCTCCTAAAAGTATAAATAAGAAAATATTTTTAACAAATATTCTCCTCATAGCAGTGATGTTATATAGAGAGAAAAACGGCTTCAACCAAGCATTTCTATTTATGCTTCAAAACAGCCTCACCGAATTTCTTTGTTATCTGCAATCCAATCTTTAACAGGAACTGCGTAGGCAGCTCACCTCCTGCAAAAATATAAACAAGGTCGTTTTTAATGCTGATCGTTGCCCCTCCTGTCCCCTGCTGCAGGCTTACTTCATCCTTTCCGATGGATGTGATGTTGGTGTTTAGCCTTACATCGACAAGCCCTTTCTGCACAGCCTCTTCGATCTTTTCCTTGTTCTTTGGTTTAATACGGCCGAAGGCATCCCCCCGGTAAGAAAGAATCACCCTGTTCTGTTCCGACAGCTGCAGGGCTGCTTCAATTGCCGAGTCTCCCCCTCCTACTACCATGATGTCCTTATCACTGATGATCTCAGGTTCCAGCAGGCGGTATGCAACTTTCTCCATTCCCTCACCGGGGATATTCAGTTTCCGGGGTGACCCCCTTCTCCCGATTGCAAGAACAATAAAACGTGAAGTGTATTTTTCCCCGCCCTGGGTTTCAACTCCGAAATGCCCGTCCCCGTGGACAATCGTTTCAACTTTCGAATTTTCCTTTACCTCAACATTGTTCTTCTCCAACACATCCTTCCATAATTCCAGGAGTTCTGGCTTGGTGGTTTCATGGAGCTTGATTTTGCCATATAAAGGGAGCTCCATGGGGGAAGTCATGACGATCTTGGAACGGGGGAATGAGAATACAGTTCCTCCCAGTGTATCCTGTTCAAGTGTAAGACATTTAAGGTTGTGTTTTTGGGCTGTAAGGGCAGCGGAAATGCCTGCCGGACCAGCTCCAACGACAATGATGTCATAGGATGCGTTATGCGGCTTTTTTCCTGCTTTCACAATGTTCTCCACAGCCTGCTTGCCCTGTTGCACTGCATTCTTGATAAGTCCCATGCCTCCCAGCTCACCGGCGATATATAATCCCGGCACGTTGGTCTCAAAATCCTGGCTCACATGTGGCAGGTCCACCCCCCGTATCTCGGTCCCAATACATAATGTGATGGCCTGGGTGGGGCATGCATGAAAACACGCACCGTGGCCTACGCAATGGGATGCATTGATGGTGGTGGCTTTGCCATTGCGAATGCCGATGATATCCTTTTCGGGACATGCTGCAATACAAGCCCCTGAACCGATGCAGGTGTTCTGATCTATCACAGGATGAAGGGAAACGGGTTCGTAAACCCCCTCATGTTTTGCTTTAAGGATCTTCTCCTCAACGATCTTCGAATTCTTTTTCTGCCTGCGCAGATATAACGCTATCACTACGATGCAGACCAGGAAAACAACCGAATAGACTAAAATATTTTCGTATACCGTTTCCATGCTAAAAGATCCACTTGTAACCGAGTACAATTGTCACCGCCACATGAATGACCATGATGATCAGCATAACGATTGCGAATGGGAGATGGGCGACATGCCAGTATTTAAAAAGGTTCTGCATGGTAACCAGCCTGTCTATTCGCCTGTTGAGCGTGATATCATGCTTTACCAGGTTAACTATCTTTTTCCGGTCGGCCGGGGTAAGATTATTTTTTTTAACTGCAGCCTTCACATTTGATCTTGGACAGGTTACTGATGTAGCTATTGAAGTAACGGAAAAACATGTTGCCCTGATATACTTCAATTTTCTTTTTAGTCGAATCAACGATAAGGTTGTAGCTGGCTTCATCCAGTTTATACGATCCGGAAAGGAGTTCGCCAATATTGCTTTTCATATCCCTGACTTCACTCAGGCTCAGTTCCCGGCCTTCGATGCTCCTGGGTATCTGGATGTAGATAAACCGGCCAATAATGCCGCTTGCGAATACCGCAACCATGCTCCAGAAGCTAACTGCGACCAATCCCCCGAATTTAAAGGAAGTGTGAAACAGAACCAGCACCGGGCCAAGTGTACAAAGAAAAATATGGAACTCGAGCCAGTATTTCAGCAGGCCGAAGCGTGATAGTGAACGCATACGTTTTCTGGCCATGTAAAGGACTATCCCCAGGATCATAAAAACGGATCCTATGATACCGAAACCATGCCCCCATATTCCACCCGGTTTCAGAATAACATATTGCGCATGAAGAAACTGGTAGGCAAATAGAGCTGGTTCTTCAGATTCTTTGTAAGCACTTG
>CAIJYT010000009.1 GCA_903824935.1 uncultured Bacteroidales bacterium
AAATCATTTTTCAATTCCCAATGCCGAATTGATCTCATGTTTGAAGATTTCGGCAAGTGTTTCACCAAAACCTGAAACAGCAAAAAACACTTTCCCCTCTCCATCAAGGATATAGACTGTGGGGTAGCCGCTCACCTGGTATTTCTTCGCAAGATCCTTATCGGCCAGCAGCACAGTATAAGTCACACCGGCTTTGTTAAGGGTCGCTTGCAGGTCGGTAGATTTTTTATCCACCGGATCTATGCCGACGACAATCACATCCTGGTCGCTGTATTTTTTATGGATTTCCTGCAGATGAGGGATTGCCAGGCGGCATGGATAGCAGGAATTATAAAAGAAATCAAGCAGCACGACCTTGCCCCTCAGCTGCTTCAGGGAAACCGTATCGCCTTTTAGCGAAACGAGTTTCCAGTCAGGGGCTGCTGTTCCTTTTGCAAGAAGAGGCACAGTTTTCTCAGGTTCATAGGTCTTTATCCTGAACCAGGAGGGGAGGCTGGTAAGCCGTAACTGTTTATCCACATCCCTGTCGTTGATCCGTATATTTTTCACTGCATAGCTGGAGAACTGATCGACAGTGTCACGGTTAAGGATTCCCCTGAGGTAAAAATTGTATTTCACGGGTAACAGGCTTTCCTTGCTGATCCAGTATTCGTATTCCTTTTTCAGGAGGACCATGAAACCGTTTTCAAATGTCTTGGGATCCTGTATCATCGAGATATGATAACATGGGACATTTCCCAGATTCTCTTCTCCCGACAGGCGGATACTATATTCCTTCTTCAGAGATCCATCATCATTTACACAAGGGAAACAGTCCTTGTCCATGAACGGCTGGTACATCCTGAATTTATGATTATGTGATATGCTCTGAACATAATCGGGATACTGTTTGACAGGGATAAGCTGGGCCGAACTGTCGACCGAATTTGCTGAAAGAAGTTCCTCTCCCGTATAGATACCGTCACCTTTTCCGTGGTCGTTATAATAGTATCCCTGTCGGTCATCGGCTTGAACCATACCGTCATCTCATAATACACCTTGTTCAGTTCAAGGCATTTGGCGCGGGATTTCAGTACCAAATCAGAAGGATCCTGGGCCATGGTTTTTCCCATGGCTAAAACTGCAAGTAAAAAGACAACATGTTTTTTCATATTAATGGTCCGGTTAAAGTTTGTAAACTATATGATCTTTTTCAAAGTAAAGATATATAAAATCTATTTATTATTGACTGCGGATGAGGGAGCGGCGGCTTTAACCTCGCTGCCGGGGATGTCTTTCAATGGTATGTTGTAATGATTATATTTGTGTCAGATTCCAAATCCTCCCAACGGTATGAAGACAAGAGCCTTACTTCTGATTGCCATTCTCATTGCAAACTTTCATCTCATGGCCCAGACTAACGGCTTCGTGAATGCTTACGACTCGATGCACCAGGTTTTTTCAAAGTATTACCCGTACACCAGGTGGAAAGCCCTTAACTGGGACGCGGTGAACGCAGAGATCAGGCCCCGGGTGCTGAACGCCGCCGCATCGGGGGATTCGGTTGCATTTTACATCGCCCTGAAATCCTATTTCGACTTTACCCATGACGGCCACGTGGGATTCCGGCACGGCTGGCAGAGGATCCAGGACCAGGCGAGATACCGTCAGATCGGGGGCAGCTGCGGCTTTGCGCTCACCCTCCTCGATGACGGCAGGGAAGTTGTGCGTCTTGTGAACCCGGGATCATCTGCAGCGATCGCAGGCATTCAGTTCGGCGCGGCAATCCTCGAAATCAATGACAAACCGGTAAATACAGTCCTTGACACAGTCCCCGTTCTCTGGGCCGAAATGATCCCCGCAACACTGGAATTCAAAACTATCAACCAGGGGCGGTTCATCGGCAGGGCGCCGGTTGGCAGTACAATGAAGGTCAAATTTCTCAACCGTGGAAGCACAGACCCTGAAACTGCGACTATGACAGCGGTTAACGACAATTACCTAACCTTCAACCAGACCTCTATGCACCCCGTTGAACCGGTGCTTGGGGTCTTCCCGCGCGTACTTCAGCCGTCAGGCTACGGATACATCAAAATGAACAATGAAGGCGGTGATTCCGCCTTACTGAAGCAGGAATACAACGACTTTAAAAACACCCTGCTGAACTTCGGCCAGCAGGGAGTGAAAGGACTGGTGCTTGATTTCAGGGTGAACTGCGGGGGCGACGATGCACTTTCGGCAGCCATAGCGGGCTTTTTCCACCCCGACACCGCCCTTTATGAGTTCCAGACCTGGTATAATCCCGCTCTTGACTCCATCGAAGTATGGCCGCTTCCCATCGCCCATTATGACCCCCAGACGCTTAAACCGGTTTACCGCCAGGATTATCCGCCGGGATCCCTTTACACCGAACCGCAGACCGTGTATTACGACAAGCCG
>CAIJYT010000010.1 GCA_903824935.1 uncultured Bacteroidales bacterium
GGACCAACAATCCCATGGCCAACACACTGATCGCCGATATCGGTCATAATTGCATACAGTCCAAGACCGCCACCGACGGCCACAACCAATGCTACATCTCATACTGGGTCAATATTCAGGATAGCACAGACCGGTTTGAGCTGCGGCTTCAGCGTATTGATACGAACGGTTACAGGATGTGGGGCGACAGCGGGATCCTGGTCAGCAGGCATCCCACCCGCACCTGGCTTTCCGATTACTCCCTCCTGGTAGACACATCAGGGAATGCAGTTATCTTCCTCGAGGACAAGCGCGATACCACGTTCAGCCAGGTATTCGGTTATTCCGTAACGCCTTCCGGACAGATGAGATGGGGTGCCGACGGGGTAAGACTTGCTTACAACACTAACTGCAGCAGCTATTCCCCTAATGCAATCCTTACTTCCGGTGGCAATATCCTTGTGGGATGGAACATCATTTTTGCTGGTACAAAGACAAACGATCTGGCCATGCAGGTTATGAAACTTTCAGATAAAGGAACAAAACTCTGGAGCCAGCCGAGGACATTCACAGGGCCTGATACAACCTATATGTTCCCACAGTTCACAGTCACCGATAACGATAATTTCATTATGGTGTGGACCCGTTACGTCCAACACCATTCCGCTGTGGGCGAGGTGGCCTATAAATATATTTATGCCCAGCGTTATGACGAAAACGGGACAGCAGTATGGGCAACCAATGCAAGCATCTGCGACCTGGACACACTTGCTTTAACGCTTCCCGACAGCCCGGACTGGAGCGTTGTGAAAGACGGTTCTGGCGGCACGTTCATTGCCTGGTACGATGACAGGACGCAGTCGAATTATCATAATATTTATGTTCAGCATGTCGACAAAGACGGGAATCTCGCGTGGAAGAAAAACGGGATCAAAACCGCAACAGTGAATTACGGAACTGACCGCCGTTATCCGGTGGCCTGTTACCTGCCCGGAACGGATGAGCTTACTGTATGGTGGAGCGAAGTGAAACAAGAACCACTAACCTATTTATATCGGCTTACAGCTCAGAAATTCAATATGAGCGGGGGAATACAATGGAGCGACACCGGGAAAACATACTGCAGTTCAGGCCCCGACAGCAGCTTCATGATCAGTAATGTATTGAATGCGACAAACCGGGATGTCGTGGTCTTTTTCAATAAGACCTACCTGAACATTATCGGGCACGATACAACTCTCAGTGTTTCCTTGTCGGCCTTGAGGGTTGATAATGACGGAACAACTGAATGGAACCCGGCAATTGAGTTGATTTCCGGAACAGCACCTTTGAAATTCAGTCCGGTGGCTTCAAAATTCAATGACCAGTATTTCGTTGCATGGTCTGAAAACAGGAACGGAGATCCTACGAATCCCTATGGCGGGATCTATGCACAGAATATATCAATTGACGGGAAGCTTGGCCCCCTTGGGATAGCTGAACCTGCACCAGGCCGGGTTGAAGCTAAGATCATTCCAAACCCATCCACCGGTTACTCGGAGTTATACTTTACAACAACATTGAGAGGAGAAGTTGAGATAAACGTTTATTCTTCAAAAGGAGCCTGCATTCAGACCAAAAAATCCATCATTGCACCGGATGGTACAGGGGTCATTCTCCATGGTGAGTCTCTGCCTTTTGGACTGTACCTGGTTAAAATTACAGGAGCCTTACAAACCGAGGTTCTGAGATGGATGATTTTGAGATAGAATGTTGTATAAAGGAAGAAGATTTTTAGTTTCACTACAATGCGCTCCGGTATTAGTCTGGTAATAATTTATTTAAGTTTGTTTAAAAATCATTTAGATATGAAAAAAATTATCACTCTTTTCTTCACGCTTGTTGGCCTGATCCTGGTTCGGACCGGTTCTCTCCAGGCCCAGATTAACCCCTATCTTCAAACCCCTGCGCCAACTTCGGTGTATATCAGCTGGCATTCGAACGACACTGCTTTCACAAAAATCCGTTACGGACTTTCAGTCACGAATCTTAACCAGGTTAAAACCGGTTCTGTCCAGAACATCAGCGGCAAGCACTGGCATACGGTCAAGCTGACCGGCCTGACGCCTGATACCAGGTATTATTACCGTTGCATCAGCGGGACTGATTCTTCTGCCGTTTATCCTTTCCGCAGCGAACCTCTTCCGGGAACTGCAGGCCGGCATATCAGGTTTGTTATTTTCGGGGATTCAAGATATAATGATACCATTCCCTCAATCCTTGGAAACCTTTGTCAGAATGTACAGCAAACACTTCAAACAAAATACGGGACTGGATGGTACGATTCGGTCAACCTGGTCATGCATACAGGGGATATCGTATGGACCGGTAAGGATATCGACCGTTTTGAGACCGAATATTTTTCGAAGATCGCGAATCTTTCCTGTTCCCTGCCCTTCATGGTTGCTATCGGCAACCATGAACACGAATCGGCCTTTTATTTTGATTACATGAAGTACGAGGATTTCACCGATTCCGCGGTTGCCAGGACTGCCTATAATGAAAGGTTTTATTCCTTTGAGATCGCCGGATGCAAATTCGTTGTACTTAACAGTAATGATAGAATCATTGGGGCTCCCATACAAAAAACCTGGCTTAATAAAGTCCTTACCGAATCGGATGCTGATCCGGGGACAAACCTCGTTTTCGCTTTCGCTCACCACCCCTGGCATACAGAGATATGGAGCGAAGGGAACAGAGATTCGGTAGACATATCATTTTACCGGGAGTTCGTGAAGTTTTATAAAATGGTTCAGTATTCCTACGGCCATGCCCATGATTTTGAACTTGGAGCCATCGTGGATACCATCAGTACGAACCAGGTGATGCATGATTTTCGTACCGTGCTTGCAGGTGGCGGAGGAGCCGAACTCACCAGGTATTTTTCAGGCTCTGTTGATTATCCTGAAATACAGGAAACCGTCGACGATTACAACTATGTCCTCATGGACATCAACGTCGACGATCGATCATATGTAGCCGAAGCATATACGTTAGGGAAGCCCGAGCACCCTCTCCACCAGGTACTTAAAACCTGGCATTTCAGGATGAACCAGGCCCCACCTCAGAAACCAGTAGCAAAGCCGGTTACCACAACCAAGCCTGTGATACTTTCAGCATCTGTTTTGAGTGGCGCTGATTCCTGTATGTCCTCCTGGTTTGAAATTACCGGGACACAGGGAAATTATTCCGCCCCGGTACTGAGCAAACTCCGCGACAGGGAGGATATTTTTGAAAATACCGGTTCCCCCAACTTCATCCCCATCAATAAAAATGCAGGGATTGACCTGACCTCCCTGGAAATACCCGACAGTATCTTTACCCATGGTAAAACCTATTGGTACAGGATAAAGTACAGGGATGATAATCTTAAGTGGAGCCCCTGGTCCGATGAAGTTGCCTTTAACAATACCGGCATAGACGAACTTGATTTTACATCAGATAAATTCAATTTGTCGCAAAATTCACCGAATCCTTTCAGCACTTCCACTGTGATCGGTTACCAGCTGAAATCAAAAGCTCATGTATCTATAACAGTCCTGAATATGTTTGGGGAAGAAGTTGCAACCCTCGTGAATGAAGAGAAACCGGCAGGCGAATATTCCCTGAAGTTTACTGTCGGCCAGGATCGTTATCCCGAAGGGATTTATTTCGTTCACATGCATTGTGATGATGCGGACAGGTACAGAAAAATGCTAGTCACCTATTAACAAGCTATACTCAGACATCAAACCCATCATCATACTTTGGAGCACTAAGGGAAATGAATAATTGTGTCAACCTGCCGGATCATTGAAAAACTACACTCAGCATCTTAATTTTATGTAACACGCTGAAATAAAGCCACCTAATTAATCCATTCATTTTTACAAAGAACCAATGTTTTTTAATCTAGAAAGGAGAAAAGCCATGTCGGAAAATGTAACGATCAACACCAAATCCAAAAACGGGAAAGGTACGAAGCCATTCCTGACCGTGAAAAGCCACCTTCACATCATAGCAATAACGCTGCTGCTTGTTATTGTCGCAATGCTGGGGGGTTGCAAGAAAAGCAGTTCGGATCAACAGAATACAACAGGAGAAACGCTTCGTTTCGTCTGGCTGGCCGACAGCCGGGGTGAAGTTCTTTCTCATCCTGTGAACACCGAAGTGCTGAATGTCATCATCAGCCAGATCAGCACCTTGTCGCCCAAGCCTTCCTTTGTGATATTCGGCGGAGACGGAGCCTACAGGGGATTCATTAGACCATCATACACCTTCCAGGCCTTTAAAGACCTGTTCGCACCTGTCACCAGCCAGGGAATACCCCTTTACACCGCCATCGGCAA
>CAIJYT010000011.1 GCA_903824935.1 uncultured Bacteroidales bacterium
ACAAGACACCTTTCAATGAAGCCCTTCAGCTTATCCTTGAACCGAAGGAAATGGAAAGGTTCAAGAACGAGCTTTCCCTTACCGGACGATTGCGCAAGTTTCCTGAGCAGCTTGAAAGAACGATCTTTTTCGGGGATATCAATATGCACTGGGACAGTACATCCAAATCCTGGCTTTCTTCGGGCCCCATCGGAATTGCAACTATCGGGAAGAGTCAGGTATACAGGTATGTGACCGGGATGATGGAATTTACCAAAAAAAGGAATGGCGATGATTTTACGATCTATCTCCAGCTGACTGGCCAGGACTGGTATTTTTTCAATTACAGGAACAACATCCTTCAGGCATTATCATCCGACATTTCATTCAACGATATGATTATCAATGCTAGAAAATCAAAAGCTGAGCAGAACAAAGCAAGTAAAAAAGCAAAAGGATTCAGTTATACCATATCCACAGAAAGGAAAAAAAGAGATTTCCTGAGAAAATTTGAGAAAACTGACGAATAATTAACTTTGCCACCATGATCCCAGTCATTATCCAGGTCCTTCTAGCATATCTTCTCGGGTCCATCCCTTCTGCCGTTTGGGTGGGCAAGGTGTTTTACGGTATTGATGTAAGGCAGCACGGGAGCGGGAATGCCGGGGCAACGAATGTAATCCGGGTGCTTGGGTACAAGGCAGGCATCCCGGTTATGTTGTTTGATGTGTTCAAAGGCTGGCTGGCTGTTTTTATAACCATATTGTTCCCTTATCATAGCCTTTCGCCCGACCAGATTATCTATGTCAAAATCGTAGCGGCTGTTGCAGCCGGCCTCGGGCACGTTTTTCCTGTATTCGCAGGCTTCAGGGGAGGGAAAGGAGTCGGGACTATGGCCGGCGTAGGTATTGCATTGTTCCCATGGGCCTTGCTGATTGTTCTTGGTATTTTCATCATTGTGCTGGCAGTCTCCCGCTATGTCTCCCTTTCTTCATGTATTGCTGCAACAGCCTTTCCTTTTTTAGTCGTGTTTCTTTTTGGGGAACGGCATCCGGGCCTGGTCATTCTGTCGGTTTTTGTGGCCGTATTCGTGCTGTTCACCCACAGAACAAATATCAGGCGCCTGATGAAAGGGGAGGAGAAGAAATTCAATTTCAAGGGAGGGAATAAAAAGTGAAATTTTGACTTGGGTCATTCTGTCGCCAAAAATTAAAAAACGTATCTTTACACCCATATTCATCCAAAAATAAAATACTATGAAATTCATCATCTCCAGTTCCTTGCTGTTAAAGAACCTGCAGGCAATCCTTGGCGTGATAAACAGCAACAACACCTTGCCGATTCTTGATGATTTTTTATTTGACCTTAAAGAAGATCTGCTTACCATCACTACATCTGACCTCGAAACTACCATGAGCGTGACGGTAAAACCTGATAAATCGGAGGCTGATGGCTCGGTGGCTATTCCTGCCAAGATACTGGTAGACACTCTTAAAACCCTGCCTGATATTCCTGTTTCTTTTTCAATAGACCTGGGGACCCTGCTGATCGAAATATCGGCCGGGGAAGGTAAATATAAAATGAGCGGGCACCGCAGCGACGAATACCCCCGGACACCACCGCTGGAGGATCCTACATCCATCACTCTTCCATCCGGCATTTTGTCCAAAGCCATTACCAAGACCATCTTTGCAACAGGTAACGATGAACTCAGGCTTGTCCTTTCGGGCGTGTTTTGCCAGCTCTCCACCGATGACATCACGTTTGTTGCCACCGATGCCCATAAACTGGTGAGATATACACGCCTGGATGCCAAAGCTGCAAGCTCAGCCGCCTTCATCCTTCCAAAAAAACCATTAAACCTGTTGAAAAATATCCTTTCGGCCCAGGATACCGAGGTAAATCTGGAATACAACCGTACGAATGCTTTCTTCTCATTTCTCAACATCAGCCTTATCTGCCGGCTTATTGATGGTAAATACCCTAATTATGAAGCGGTCATCCCAAAGGAAAATCCTAACCACATGGTTGTCGACAGGCTGTCACTGCTGAATTCTATCAAGCGTGTATCTATTTTTGCGAACCAGTCGACCCACCAGGTAAGGT
>CAIJYT010000012.1 GCA_903824935.1 uncultured Bacteroidales bacterium
GGCACTATGGATGTAAATGTTACAGGTACTCCCGGGCCGGCAGGGCCAATCAGCGGGCCTTCGCCTATATGCAGCAGTACCTATGGCGTCAGGTACAGCATTGCCCCGGTCCCCGGTGCCGAAAATTATATCTGGAGCATACCTCCGGGAATACTTGTTGAAACAGGTCTTGGGTCCAATGCAATTATTGTTGACATCCCCTCCGGTACATCCTCGGGAACATTCAGCGTTTACACCGAAAACGGATGCGGCAGTGGATCGCCTTCACCACCCTTCCTTTTGACTCTGAACCAGCCCGTGACAGTAAATGCCGGCCAGGGTGATACCCTTTGCGAGAGTTCTCCATTTACTGTCAAAGGAGCGACTGCGGTGAACTATAGCAGTCTGCATTGGAACACAAGCGGGCAGGGAACATTCTCCGATGTGGCTGTCCTGAACCCTGTTTATTTCCCTGCGGCAGGCGATACAGGACTGGTTCATTTAACTCTTGTGGCACATGGTATTTCTCCCTGTCATGACGACAGCTCTGAGCTGATCCTGTTTTATAATGTAAAACCCAGTGTTGATGCGGGAAATAACGGGATTGTTTGCGGGGGCGCCTCATATTTACTCAGCACTTCATCCGCAGTCAATTTTAAAGAATTGATATGGACCTCCAGCGGTACCGGGGTATTCAACGACAGCCATGTATTGCATCCAGTATACTCGCCTTCGGCAGATGACATCCTGAACGGGCAGGTCGTGCTGGTTTTGAGCGCATCGCCGTTTGCTCCCTGTGAAGCTTCGCAGGATTCAATGCTGCTGACCATGGCCAAAGGGCCTTCGGCCAATGCAGGTACCGGAGGGGTGGTTTGCGGGGGAAGCCCGTTTACCGTAAATAACGCAACAGCATCAAATTATTCACATATTCAGTGGACCAGCAACGGCAGGGGAGTCCTTACAGGGGATACAAGCCTCATGCCCACCTATATCCCTGTAAGCGATGAAAGCGGGACGGTGGTCCTGACCATGAATGTCCATGGCATCATTCCCTGCAATGATTCTGTGGTACAAAGCCGGGTGAGCGTTATCGTTTACACGGGAATCAATGCAGATGCCGGTCCTGACCAGCTCATTCCCGACAGCACTTCTACTTTCCTGGCTGGCTCGGTACAGGGTGGCTCGGGGGATTTTTCCTACCAATGGGAACCTTCTTCGCTGCTGATAAATCCTAAAGTGATAGGTCCTGAAACAAAGGTCCTTACCAATGATACTGTTTTTATACTGAGGATCAGCGACAACAAAACAATTTGCAGTGGTACCGGCAGCGTAAGGGTCAGGGTGAAAAAGTCACCTCCGCCACCGCCGCCTCCTCCGACTGAAGATTGCATCATTGTACATAATGTAATAACACCCAATGGCGACGGGCTTAACGACAAATTCATCATCGAATGCATTGAGAATTTTCCGGACAATTCGGTTCAGATCTTCACCCGCTGGGGCGATGTGATAAGGAAATTTGAACGTTACGATAACAAGTCCGTGGTTTGGGACGGCACGAATGACAAGGGCGAGCCGATGCCCGATGGTACTTACTATTACATTCTGAATATTAAAAACCAGACCAGCCGTACAGGCTGGGTGTTCGTTAGAGACAGTTCAAAATGAATGCCGTGAAAAAGATATTCCTGTTTATTATTATGCTGGGCCCGGCCATACTCTTTGCCCAGCAGGATGCGCTTTTCACGCAGTATATGTACACCAAGCTGGAATTCAACCCGGCCTATGCCGGCAGCCACGAAGGCCTTTCAATGGACCTGCTTGGCAGGTTTCAATGGGTAGGTGTTGAGGGTGCCCCTAAAACACTCTGCCTTACTGCCCATACACCCCTTCCGAATCAGCACCTGGGCCTTGGAATGTATGTTTACATGGACCAGCTGGGGCCTACCGTTGATTATAACGTGATGGGCACCTTCGCTTACCGCATACTGTTTGCAAAGTCAAAACTTTCATTCGGGATCTCGGCCGGGATCAAGTATTACGACATTGACTGGTCGGCACTGAATCCCAAGGATGCAGGGGACCCTGCACTTTCAAACCAGGTAAAAAACAGGGTGGTGCCTGATGCCGATTTCGGGATCTATTATTATGCCAGGAATTATTATGCCGGAGTTTCAGTAAAACACCTGTTTCAGAACCAGATGGTGGTGACCAGCGCTGCGCCTGACGGACAGGACAACTATACACGTTTGATGAGGACCTATTATTTCATAGGAGGAGGGATTATTCCTCTTCCGGGCAATGTGCAGATCATGCCTTCGGTGCTTGTCAAGTATGTTCAGAATGCGCCGGTTCAGGCGGACTTCAGCGCACGAATAAGGTTTCTCGATATTATCACCCTCGGGGCTTCATACAGGACCAATGATGCGATGTGCCTGATGATGGAACTGGTGGTTTACAAAGGCCTTTCGCTGGGTTACAGCTACGACATCTGGTTCAATGCATTGAAAGGAAACAACCAGGGTTCTCATGAGATCAGGATAGGTTATGATATTGACCTGTTCAAAACCCGCATGCTGAGTCCGAGATATTTTTGATGATGAGAAAGACCGCCCTGCTTGCCATATTATCACTTCTGTTCATACAGGGAATCCTGGGACAGATCAGGCCTGCAAGGCAGGAGATGCTGCTCTATAACTACTCCCATGCAATCATCCTTCTTGAAAAGGCATTCAGTAAAGGAGATCCCGCAACCCGCCTTGAGGCTGCTCAACTGCTGGCCGAATGTTACCGCAGACAGAACAACATGGCAAAAGCCAGGGACTGGTATGAGGAAGTAATCGACAAGGGAAGCAATGACAGTATGAACTGGTATTACCTGGCCTGCTGCCAGAGATACTGCGGGGCTTACGCCAGTGCAAAAATTGCCTTCCTGAAATACGATTCCCTTGCCCCTGCGGGAGGCAAAGGAAAGATCAATGCAGCATTCTGTGATTCAGCCCTGGCCTGGCAAAAACGAAAACCCGGTTTTGCCATCAGGAATGCAGAAGAATTGAACACCCCCCAGTCTGATTTTGCTGCTGTTTTCGCCGGCGGGACAATCTTTTTTGCAAGCGACAGGACATCTTCAAAAGGGGAGCAGGTCTATGGATGGACAGGCAATGCTTACCTGAAGCTTTATACTGCAGATATTCTTAAAGGCGACAGTTCAATTACAAGGTTTGGAAAGCCGGCCGAAGGCCCCCGGGTGTTTAACCAGTCATTCCACGACGGGCCTTTATGCTTTAACAGGGCTATGGACGAGGTGTTCATCAACAGGACCATAGAGCTAAACGACAGGGGACGGCATGATACAGCTCTTGTGCACACCCATCTTATTAAGATTTTCCATGCAGTGAAACATGAAGGTAAATGGAACAAACCAGAGCCGTTCTTCCTGAATAATGGGAATTACTCGGTTGGCCATCCTGCACTCTCACCCGATGGCAATACATTGTATTTTGTTTCAGATAATGAAGGCGGATGTGGTGGCACCGATATCTGGTCATGCACCCGCAATGCCAACAGATGGAGTGAGCCTGTCAACCTGGGCAAAACCATTAATACTCCGGGCAATGAGATGTTCCCGTTTGTCGACCTGAATGGTGATCTGTACTTTGCCAGCGACGGCCACCCCGGTTTCGGCGGACTGGATATTTTTGTTGCAAAAAAATCAGGCAGCGGCTGGGAAGCCCCGGTCAACCTGGGCCAGCCTGTAAATTCCCCCTCCGATGACTTTGCTTTTGCCTTTATGCCAGGCCAATCTCAGGGGACCTTCAGCTCAAACCGCCCGGGTGGACTGGGGAATGATGATATTTATTGCTTCGTTGTCAAGCCTCCTGAACCTAAACCCGCTCCGCCTCCTCCCGTCGCCGCCGAACTTCCTAAACCTGTCCCGCCCTGCCTGGCTGTAGGAAAAACATATCGTATTGAAAATATTTATTACGATTTCGATAAATGGAATATCCGGAAAGATGCTGAACATTCTCTCGACAGCCTCATCAGCATCCTCAAGGAATACCCTGTAAGCGTAGAGATAGGATCGCATACCGATTGCCGGGGCAGCGTAGAATACAATGAAACCCTTTCACAAAAAAGAGCCGAATCGGTAGTGAACTATTTGATAAAACAGGGCATTGATCCTTCAAGGCTTACAGCCCGCGGCTATGGCAAATCCAGGTTGATCAATCATTGTAACTGCGATGCCAATGTGATTTGCACCGAAGCGGAACACCAGGCCAACCGGCGCACGGAATTCACTATCACTGGAATTATTAATTAGCGAAGCATATCACATGAGCCGCATCAGGTGCGAGGAGCTTGGTATAGATTGGAGGAGCCTTTCATCACATCGCTCCGCTGCCACCGTAGCGGCGATGTGATATGCGAGCGATAACAGCGATCCAAAGATGCGAGCGACAGATTATTAAAAGTGCATCTTGTGATAATCGTAGGTCGTATTGTCCCTGATTTCCCTGATCTTTAATGCGATGATGAGGATGTATTCGAGTTTGTTCTGCCTGAACCACTGTATGGCGGCAGGGGCGCCGTGGCAGGCATCGGCAAATACTATAAAGAAGTCATACTTATTCTTATGAAGCCATTCATATGCTTTTGAGTCTTCATCAATGGCCGCATCCAGGGCTGCAAGATGAGGAAACCCATTTTTTATAAGCCATTCCGTTGCTTCCTCGCTTCCCCTGACAGCACTTGACAAAACAGCAAGTTCCCGGTAACCGTTCTTCAGCAGCCAGTCAAGGATCTCTTTGTTTCCCTTGATCGTTTCACCGAAAGCAAGCCATATTTTGGGAGGATAAATTATCATGTACATTGTACATTTTTTAATCATAGACCTTCACCTCAAGCCCTTCCTTCCTGGCTCTCAATGCAATTTCTTCAAGTGTGCCACGGCTGATCTGCTCGAGTTCGTGTGCCGGGGTTGCCCTGGCAATGGAATACAACATGACCGATTTGGGCCTGATTCTTTTCAGGTGAGCTATCCATTCAGTGACTTCAGCATCGGTAGTATTATCGATGACCCTGCCATTGAAACTACCCTTGAGGAACATCGTTTGTATGATGAGGTTCCCTTTGAACTTCATAAGACCTTCGATATACCCGGCCAGGTCAAAAGGTTCAACCGGGTTATTCAGGATATGAAATGTCTCTTCAGTTCCTGCATCCAGCTTCAGAATGTTATTATCGAGTTTTAACAGGGCGTTGAACACCGAAGGATCCTGTATTCGGCTTCCGTTGCTCAGAACTGTTACTTTGGCATCTGCGGAATACATGTCCCTGAGGCGGATGGTGTCGTCAACAATTCCGCTGAATTCGGGATGAAGCGTGGGTTCCCCGTTCCCGGCATAGGTGATGGCATCGGGAAGATAGTCGTCCACGGCCAGCTCATTGAGTTTTTGCTCCAGGAAAGAGGCCACTTCCTCACGTGCGGGCATCTCCAGGCTTTCCCGGGCCTGGGGAGGTGTCCATCCGCATTCACAATAAATACAATTAAAGGAACAGTATTTCCTGTGCAGGGGCAGCAGGTTGATCCCTAGTGAGAGTCCAAGGCGGCGGCTGCGCACAGGACCGAAAATGACATCATGAAAGAGGAACGGCATAGGAGGTGGTTCGGAATTGCAAAATTCGTATATTCTGATGACATTACACGCAATACAGAAAATGATTACTTTTATGGGCGCTTCGCGCCGATGCGGGATGGGGCGCTTCGCGCCAATGCGGGATACGAGATGCAAGATGAAAAAAAATAAGTTGAGCGGATTAAGCGAAATAAAAAAACCGATAAAGGAGGAGCTTGAAAGCTTTGAGAAGAGCTTCATGGCCTCTATGAAAAGCCAGGTTGCCCTGCTCGACGTGGTCACCAGGTACATCCTTAAACGGAAAGGCAAACAGATGAGGCCGATGTTCGTATTTCTTTCGGCCGGCCTCAACGGCAGTATCAATGAAAGCACATATACCGCGGCTTCCATGATCGAACTGCTGCATACTGCAACCCTTGTGCATGATGACGTGGTGGATGATTCGAACCTGCGCAGGGGCTTCTTTTCGATCAATGCGCTGTGGAAAAACAAGATTGCAGTGCTGGTAGGGGATTACCTGCTTTCGAAGGGACTGCTTGTCTCCCTTGAAAAAGACGAATTCCGCCTCCTGAAAATAGTTTCGAATTCCGTTCGGGAAATGAGCGAAGGTGAACTTCTGCAGATTGAAAAGGCCCGCAAACTGGATATTGAAGAAGATGTTTATTTTGAGATCATCCGTAAGAAGACCGCATCGCTTATCGCTTCCTGCTGTGCTACCGGCGCGGCGAGTGCGACGAATGACCCCGGGATCCAGGACAGGATGTGGCAATTCGGGGAGATGGCAGGCATTGCTTTCCAGATCAAGGACGACCTGTTTGATTATGAAAAGCATAATGATACAGGAAAACCGGGCGCGGCCGATATAAGGGAGCAAAAAATGACACTGCCTTTGATCCACCTGTTGAATAAGAGCAGCCGGGCCGAAAAACGCCACATCATCAGCACTGTAAAAAACCACCATAACGACCTGAAACGTGTTGCCGAACTGATAAGCAGGGTGGAGGCGGCCGGCGGACTGAAATATGCCCACGAAAAAATGCTTGAATATCGCTCAAAAGCGCTGGAGATATTAAGTGGTTTTCCCGAAAACGATTACCGAAAAGCCTTATATGAGCTTGTAATTTATACTACCGAACGGAAAAAGTAAGCCTTATTGTAAGCGAAGCATTTTGCATAAGCGACCTCAGGCTTTTTTCAGTGTAAACCCGAAAGTCGTCCCCACTCCGACAGTGCTGCGCACGTTGATAGTTTGCCGGTGGGCTTCTATGATATGTTTGACGATAGCAAGGCCCAGTCCTTTCCCCTTGTTTGAGGTTTCGCGTCCCCGGGAGGTCCTGTAAAACCTCTCGAACACCCTGGGAAGGTCATCCTGGTCAATGCCGATGCCGTTATCAGTCACTTCAACGAGGATGTTCTCGTCCATATCGAAGAAACTGATCTTGGTACGGCCACCCTGCTCAAGGCTGTAACGCAGGGAATTGTCAATAATATTGGTAAGTACCTGCCTGATCTTCTCCCTGTCGGCATGCACCAGGAATGGTTTATCGGGCTGGTTTATCGTCACCTGTACTTCCTTGTCATGGGCTTTCATCTCAAGCATTTCAACCACTTCACGTGTCAAAACCATGATGTCAAACCTCACTTTATTCAGGGTGAGATGCCCCGATTCAAGCTGCGCAATTTCACTGAGGTCTTCAACTATTTTAATAAGCCTTTCCACGCTGACTTCAGTCCGCCTGAGGTATTCCTTATTAATACTGGGATCATCCAGTCCGCCTTCAATAAGAGTGGAAACATAACCCTGTACATTGAAGAGAGGGGTTTTCAGCTCGTGCGAAATATTGCCTATAAAATCTTTACGGTATTCTTCCAGCTGTTTGAGCCTTTCTATCTCCTTTTGCTTTTCAGCCCCCCAGTCAGCAACCTCTTTCTCAACATTATCAAGGGATATCCTGCCTGTATTGAATTTCTGCCTCTCCGTCTTCTGGGTTTTAACACTGTAAATCACTTTGTAGATCAAACGGATCCTTGAATAGATAAACTTATCTACTGTATACCTGAAGAAAAAAAGGTGAGGGCAAACAGCAGTCCGCCGCTCGCTAAAAGCATTCCGTAGAATGCAAACCCTGAAAGCGATTCAGGATGCAGGATGGAGGATGAGAAAATGTACAAAATAATATACGCGGCAGTTACTGCCGACGCATTCATGATGGCAATTACCCGGGGATCATGAAATTTCATTCTTCTTCATATTTGTAACCGACTCCTTTGATGGTCCTGATGCGGTCAGTCCCTACTTTCTCCCTGATCCGCCGTATATGCACATCGATAGTGCGGTCGCCTACGATGACATCCTCACCACAGATCCTTGTATAAATCTCTTCAAGTGTAAAGACCTTAGTCGGACTTGAAACCAGAAACTGCAGAATTTCAAACTCTTTACGGGCCAGGATGATCTCCCTGCCGTTCTTGACCACCAGGTAACGGTCCTGGTCGACCAGGAATTCGCTGGTTACGATCTTTCCCGATAACTCCGGAATTGACCTGAACCTTCGCAGCAGGGCCTGGATCCGGCTCACCAGGACTTTGGGTTTAATGGGTTTTGTGATATAATCGTCGGCCCCGGCTTCAAAACCAGCGATCTGGGAATAGTCTTCACCCCGGGCTGTAAGGAATATGATCAGCGAATTCTGCATCCCAGGCATCAAACGGAGCTGGTTGCAGGTTTCTATCCCGTCAAGTCCTGGCATCATGATATCGAGGATCACAAGGTGGGGTTTGTGAATTGCGGCAAGGTCAATAGCCTTCTGCCCGTTCCTGGCTTTCAGGATCTGAAATCCCTCCCTGGCAAGGTTATAACCGAGAAATTCAAGTATATCGGCTTCGTCATCAACCAGTAAAATTATTGTATCTTTATTTTCCATAAAGGAATTTCCTTGATCCAACAAATTTAGAAAATTCGCGTTACATCAGGGTTAAACAATAGCATCATGCGCATAATTACAGTTTGTTTGTTGTTTTTTTTACCGCTGATGGGTTTTTCCCAGAGATTCAATGGCGGTATTTTGGCAGGAGGGAATGTGAGCCAGGTCGACGGTGATGACCTGGAAGGATACCATAAAGTTGGTTTCCAGGCGGGAGCCTATGTAACTCTCAGGGTATCAAAGCATTCTTCCTTCCAATTGGAGATGGAATATTTCCAGAAAGGCAGCCGCAAGGCCTCGAATCCCGACAGCGGTTCGGGGGATCATTCCTACCTGATAAGGATACATTACCTTGAGATACCTATTTTATACCAGTACACTTTTGCAAAACGTGTACAGGCCGAAATAGGCCTTGCTGCCGATGTGTACCTGGGTTCCCTGGAAGAAAGCGATGGACAGGTCTCTCCAAGCACAGTCCCGTTCCGGCCTGTAACTTTGTCGGGAATACTGGGCATAGCCTGTTATATTACACCTCACCTGAAAGCCGGTTTCCGTTTCAATTATTCCCTGTTATCTATACGGCAGCCAACCGACACCCCGCCATCCTCATACAGGTACATACTCTTTGAGAAGGGGCAATACAATAATGTCTTATCTTTGACCCTCTCATGGGACTTCAAGAAATTTGAATACTAAAATCATCATAGGGATTACCGGGGCCTCCGGCTCAATTTACGGCAAACTGCTGCTCGAAAAGCTGGTAGGCCTGAGCGGGCAGCTGAAAGATGTTTCGGTGGTTTTTTCAAATAATGCAAGAGCTGTTTGGGAATATGAACTCGGCTCCATCGATGTGGCATCCATCCCCTTTACGATCTATAAACCTGATGATTTTTTTGCACCCATGGCCTCGGGTTCCGCCGGTTACACCGCCATGATCATCTGCCCCTGTTCAATGGGAACCCTCGGCCGCATTGCCTCAGGCATTTCCGACGACCTGATATCGCGTGCGGCAGATGTGATCCTCAAGGAAAAACGAAGGCTTGTCCTCGTTCCCCGTGAGGCACCCTACAACCTCATCCACCTGAACAATATGAAACTGCTTACCGAGGCAGGGGCTGTGATCTGCCCTGCGTCACCTTCCTTTTATTCCAAACCCGCCACCATCAACGAAGTTGTAATGACTGTTGTTGACAGGGCGCTTACCCTGGCCGGGCTGGAGGTGGAAGGATTTCATTGGGGAACAAAAGGGTAATGAATATTCAATATCCTTTTATTCCCCCTCTCTCGCAAAACCTATATTCCTCATCAGCCTCTCATACCCGCTTTCTTCAACGGATGTCCCGGCAAACAGCTCATCGAACCTCTCCCTGCTGAGATTGATCCAGTCTTTTTTTCGCATGTTTGCCAGCTCGGGATGGGCGTGAAAATGGGTGTCAGGTGTGGGTTTTGCAAAACGGTTGTACGGACAGGCATCCTGGCAGATATCACATCCGTAGATCCGGTTTTTAAGGTTTTTCCTTACCTCTTCGGGCATAGGGGCATTTTTTACATTGGTGCAGTAGGTTATGCACCTGCGGATGTCGAGCTGGTAAGGCCTGTCGATAGCCCCCGTGGGGCATGCCTCCATGCATTTTGAACAGGATCCGCAATGATCTGTTTCACTAAGGTCGGGCTCCAGTTCCAACGTGGTAAGAATGATCCCGATATAAAAATAGGAGCCTCCTGAGCGATTGATGATGATGGTATGTTTGCCCTGCCATCCTATACCGCATCTCTGGGCCCAGGCTTTCTCCAGAACAGGCCCCGAATCGACATAGCTCTTCGAATGTACATTCTCTCCCAGGCCTGATATCATCCAGAGAAGGGGTTCCATTTTACTTTTTATATACGGTGGATAGCGTTTACCCGGGGCATATTTTGAAAGAATGAAATTATCTTCTTCGGGCAGTAAAACCGGGGGGTAGTAATTCACCAGGACCGCGATTACAGTTTTTACACCTGATAACAGCAATTCAGGGTTTAGCCTCTGGGTGGCATAACGCTGAAGATACGCCATGGTGGCCTGTCTTTCTTCTTCCAGGAAATGCCTGTAAAAATCATGCAGGTGGTCCAGTGGATCAGCTGCTGCAAACCCGCAGGCAGAAAAACCCAACTCCATCGCCCTCCGACGAATCTCTTCTTTCAAAATTCAATGTTCAATATTCGATATTCGAAATTCAAAACAGCCTGTCCTGCCCCCCTGCCTTTAGTTTTCCCAGGTGTTTGTAAGCCAGTTCAGTCGCTTCACGACCGCGGGGAGTCCTCATGATATACCCTTCCTGGATCAGGAAAGGTTCATACACTTCCTCGATGGTGCCGGAATCTTCAGAAACAGCAGTTGCAATGGTGGTAAGGCCTACCGGGCCTCCCCTGAATTTGTCAATAATGGTCGACAGTATCTTGTTGTCCATCTCGTCAAGCCCGTGCTTGTCAACATTCAACGCCTTTAATGCATACTGGCTTATCGCGAGATCAATCTTGCCGTCGCCTTTGATCTGTGCAAAGTCGCGGACCCGCCTGAGAAGGAGGTTGGCGATACGGGGAGTTCCCCTGCTGCGGCGCGCAATTTCAACCGAGGCTGCATCGTCGATGGGGACTTTGAGTATCTCGGCCGAACGTTTTACAATATGATCCAGGGTGTCGGAATGGTAATAGGAGAGACGTGAATGAATGCCGAACCTTGAACGCATTGGGGCGGAAAGCAAGCCCGATCTCGTCGTGGCGCCTATCAGCGTGAAAGGGTTCAGGTTGATCTGCACCGAGCGGGCATTGGGACCAGTCTCAATAAGAATATCGATCTTGAAATCCTCCATGGCCGAATACAGGTACTCTTCAACCACATGCGACAGCCTGTGGATCTCATCAATGAAAAGTACGTCGTGAGTCTCCAGGTTTGTAAGAAGCCCGGCAAGGTCCCCGGGTTTGTCAATGACAGGTCCTGAAGTTACTTTTATGTTGACGCCCAGTTCGTTGGCAATGATATATGCAAGTGTGGTCTTCCCAAGGCCGGGAGGACCGTGAAGCAAAACATGGTCAAGGGCCTCGTTCCTTTGTTTTGCCGCTTTAACAAATACTTTCAGGTTCTCTACAATAGCGTCCTGCCCCGCAAATTCGAAAAAGCCCGAAGGGCGCAATACCGATTCTATTTCCTTCTCTATCGGGCTGAGACTTTGTCCGCTGGCATCAAGATTATCGTTCATCCACACAAAAGTAAAAAAAACAGTACTCTGATTTCAGGAATATTTTTATTACTTTTACCTAATTAATCCCTAATCCCTCTGCCATGCAACCAATTGTTGTAGCGGTTGACTTCTCTACCTCGTCTGTTCATGCTATTGAGTACGCAATCCCGCTTGCAAATAAACTCAAGTGTGACATTATCCTGATATGGGTCGATAAGATCAGCTCAAATGAATCCCTTTATCCTGATACTTCCTCCCAGAACAGGAACGAAGCCAAGAAACGCTTTGAGGAGATCATCCTTCAATTTGGTAAAAAAATGAGCAAAGGCCTGAAAATGGAATACAAGTTAAGAAAAGGCAAAGTATTCCATGAGGTTGACACCCTGGCGAAATCTCTCGGCGCAATGCTTGTTCTCACGGGAACTCACGGTGTGAGCGGGTTTGAGGAATTCTGGATCGGAAGCAATGCTTTCCGTATCGTCACCTATGCTTCATCACCGGTCATCACCGTCAGGCATGATTTCGTCATTAAAAAAAGCATTGACCGCATTGTTGTACCTATCGACGGGTCATCTGAAACAATTCAGAAACTTCCTTTCGTCGCCCGACTGGCCCGCTTGTTCAAATCGGAGGTCCATGTTGTAGCCACCCATTCAAGCCATCTGAATTCAATCCAGCGAATTGCTGAAAAATATTTGCAGATGTCGGTAAACTATTTTCAGGCCCAGGAGATCACCTGTGTTGAAGACAGCATGGTGTCGAACGATGTAACCAAAGCCTTGCTGCAATATGCGGTGAATGTCAAAGCCGACCTTATCGCTATTATGACTGAACAGGAAACCCCTGTAAATATCCTGCTGGGGGCCCAGGCACAGCAAATGATTAACCAGTCGTCTATACCGATCTTAAGTATTCATCCGCAGGAACACTTTTGTCTGAAATAATATGTTCAAACAAAGCGTTATAATATTAATACTTGTTCTTATTGCCGGATTGCGGAGCGGCTTTGCTCAGGAGGTCAGGAAAGACAGTGGAACGGTGACCATTTACCAGGATAAACTGGTCGATGAACTCGTTCAGAAACATGTCATACTGAACGAATCGGGGGATAGCCAGGATGGTTACAGGATACAGATCTTCTCCGACTCCGGGAATAATTCCAAGACCAAAGCCCAGACAGCTATGGCCGAATTCCTGTCAAAACATCCTGAAATGAAAGCTTATCTTGTATTCAAATCCCCTAATTACAAAGTCAAGGCAGGTGATTTCAGGAGCAAGCTCGATGCCATCAGGTGCCTTAACCAGATCTCTTCAGAATTTCCCAATGCTTTTATCATATCAGACCTGATCAATTTACCTCAAGTTGAACCCTAAACCCTGAGCTTATGAGTAAGATTGTTGTTGCAATTGATTTTTCGGATTGTTCAATCAATGCATTTTTACATTCCTTATCCATTGCCCAAACAGTTAAAAGCGATCTTATACTGGTCTGGGTGCAGAAAGAGGCTGCTCATGCCGATAAATTCAATGATATTGGTAAAGACCCGTCCAAGGATGTAAAAAAGGCATTCCAGGAATTGATTGATAAATATCAGCCTGAATTGCCTTCGAATACGATCACATTTAAAATCAGGACAGGTAAGATCTATCATGAGGTCCCTGCGGAAGCAAAAGAAAGCAAAGCTTATATGGTGGTTTGCGGAACTCATGGTGCCTCAGGCTTTGAAAAATTCTGGATAGGGAGCAATGCCAACCGCATTGTCTCCGCCTCTGCCTGCCCGGTTATCACCATCAGAGGAGGTATAAACATTAAACGACCACTTAAGAAAATTGTCCTGTCTATCGACAGCACCCAGGAAACACGCCAGAAATGTTCCTTTACCGCCATGATGGCCAAGCCGCATGATGCTGAAGTTTTCATCCTTAAGCTTTATTCCACCAAGGCAAAAGCCATCAGGCAGAATGTCGACCTTTTTGCTTCACAGGTAGAAAGGTTCTTCCTCAAGGAAGGGGTTAGATTCAATACCATAGCTGAAGAAACTGAAAATGTACCGGAGACCATTATCAATTACGGCAAAAAAATTGATGCAAACCTGCTCTCGATCATGACAGAACAGGAATCTTCGACATCAACATTATGGCTGGGGCCTTATGCACAACAGATCGTAAACCAGTCACCCATACCGGTGCTGAGCGTGCATTCAAAAGATGTTTATACGGGACTGGGATTTTAAAAAAAGTAGCGAAGTAGTGAAGTAGCGAGATGGCGAAAATTTCGCTACTTCGCTATCTCGCTATTTCGATACTTTATGATCAGAATCTGTCAATGCAGTTCAAATCCCTGAACGCGACCTTCAGCCTTTCAACCATTGATGTTTGTGCACTGCGAAGCCATACCCTGGGATCGTAGAATTTCTTGTTTGGCTTGTCCTCGCCTTCCGGATTTCCGATCTGCCCCTGTAAATAACCTTCGTTCTTTTTGTAGAACTTAAGCACACCTTCCCAGAAAGCCCATTGGGTGTCGGTGTCAATATTCATCTTTACAACGCCATAGGAAATTGCTTCTGCGATTTTCTCGGGTTCGGAACCTGATCCTCCATGGAAAACAAAATTCACAGGATTAGGGCCTGTATTGAACTTTTCCTGGATGTATTTCTGGGAATTGTGAAGAATAATCGGTTCAAGTTTAACATTGCCCGGTTTGTAAACCCCGTGAACATTCCCGAAGGATGCTGCAATGGTAAAATTGTCGGAAACGCTCTTAAGCTGCTCATAGGCATATGCCACATGCTCGGGCTGGGTGTATAGCCTCGAACTGTCAATACTTGTGTTGTCAACCCCGTCTTCTTCCCCTCCGGTCACCCCGAGTTCGATCTCAAGGGTCATCCCCATTTTGCTCATCCTTTCAAGATAACGTTTGCTGATTTCAATATTTTCATGCAAAGGCTCTTCCGAGAGGTCAAGCATGTGTGAGCTGAACAGGGGTTTGCCATGCAGAGTGAAATATTTTTCACCGGCATCCAGAAGGCCGTCTATCCAGGGCAGCAGCTTCTTTGCCGCATGGTCGGTATGAATGATCACAGGAATGCCATACATGTCGGCAACGGTATGAATATGCTGAGCCCCGGAGATGGATCCGCGTATTGCAACAGCCTCATGTTCGTTCTTCAGGGCTTTACCTGCAAAAAAGACTCCGCCCCCGTTTGAAAACTGGATGATAACCGGGGAGTTTACAGTCTTTGCAGCTTCAAGTACGGCGTTTACCGAATCTGACCCTACCACGTTTACCGCCGGAATGGCAAAACTGTTGGCTTTTGCGATACGGAAAATTTCTTTTACGGCATCGCCTGTGGCCACACCTGGTTTTACTTTATCAAAAATCTTTTCTGACATATAATTGATTTTAATGGTTTTCTGATCTTGGAGCAGCTGTTAAAAGCTTGGCTGCGAATCCAAAAATAACAAAAAAGGAGGATTATTATGCCCTGAAAGAAAAAAGGATATTTCCTTGACATATACCTTTGTTTTTTATATCTTTGAGAATCAGTAAAATAAATGTCGTAAAGCATGAAAAAGATTTTCGCAGGAATTATTGCGCTGGTAATTCCTTTATTCCTGTTTGCCCAAACCGCAAAAGAAGCGCAGGATCTTAACCAGGTCCGTCAAAAAGTATCTAAACTTGAAAATGAGAACACCAGGCTTAAAAGCCAGGTCAGTGGTGTTCTTAAAACCATTGCAAAAATGAACGAGGCCGAGATGAAGGAGCATCTTGATCTCGCAAAACATGATTCACTCAGCAGAGCTGGCCAGGATACGGTGAGATCGTATTCAGGAAGGCTTCTTACCATGGAATCCAACATTTCCGAAATTGAGCATGCGCTGAAACTCAGGACAGAGGGATTCATCCTGTTGCTGATCATCATCTTTATACTGATAGCTATCCGCTGGTGGCTGCACCGGGGTATGCACCACAGGCATATGGATGAGGTGATGGCAAAAATGACAGCACAGAGGGAAGAGCGTGAAAAACGCATCGCAGAGTTAAGGGCCATCCTTGAGAAATACGACAGCGAGATCACGGGGCTTAAGAAGGAAACCGGTGATCGTCTTTCATCTATGACCGATAATATTGCACATGTCGACAGGAGCATCCAGGCACTTCTGAATGAGAGATCTGCAGGGCTTGAACAGCAGATCAAAAACGGGCTTGAAAGGCTCAGGAAGGATCATGAAGAAGGCGGGAAAGAATTTCTTAAAAAGTTAGAGGATGTTCAGTCCCTTGTTTCTTCAAAAGTGAATGAGCTTGGACAGAAGGTTTTCGATTCGGGAAAGAAGCTTGACGACCAGATCACGGCAGCCCATAAGAAGACAGATGAGCTGAAGACGGTGCTGGCAAGGGAGATTGAAGCGATAAGGTCGAAGTTCGAATAACCGTGAACCGTGATCCGGTTCACGATTCACGGTTCACGATTCACGGTTTTTCCTATCTTTGTGCCCTGATTGGCCCCGTAGTTCAATTGGATAGAATGGCAGATTCCGGTTCTGTTGGTTGAAGGTTCGAGTCCTTTCGGGGTCACTGTCA
>CAIJYT010000013.1 GCA_903824935.1 uncultured Bacteroidales bacterium
ACCTTTGGGAAGGGGTTAAGGCAGTGCTCACTGTAGGTGAATTCTATGAAATGTGCGGCGGCCTCCAGACCCAGATCATCTTTACATAAAAACTGACCAGGCACCCGGTGCTTTGCATCGGGTGCCTGGTCAGTTTTTTTCAGCATTTTCGTACCTTTGTTCCATGGATTACTACAAGAGCTATCATGGATTGCAGGAGGCGATTTCGACCGGACTGCCAGAGGTCGAATTCGACGGGATGTTGATCAGCCGTACTGAATTCTCCTCCCTTTCGCACGGCCTGCTTCCAGGCAATCAGCACTACCACTGCAAAAAGCACCATAAGGATATCTCTTATCCCGCTTCGTACTATAATGACATCGGGACTTTGCACGACGACATCCACATTACCGATGCTTTCGTTGAAGAAAACAGGCATTTTACCATGCATATGATGAGGCCTGCGGGAAGCGGAAAAGCTAAGAACTTTACCCTGCTGTTCCATGGCTTCAATGAGAAGAACTGGAGCAAGTATCTTCCCTGGGCAAGAGCCATCTGCCTTCACACCAACAGCATGGTCGTCATGTACCCCATTGCCTTCCATATGCAGCGCGGCCCTTCCCAATGGAACGATAAACGAAAAATGTTCGCAAGCAGCGAAGCCCGCAAGCAAAGGTTTCCGAATATCATCAATTCCTCCCTTACCAATGTAGCCATAAGCATGAGACTGCATTCCATGCCGCAAAGGTTTATCTGGTCGGGATTGCAGACGTATTACGATGTGATCCAGTTCATCGAGGAATGCAGGGAAGGGAAACACGAATATATTGATCCGGGGTTTTCGTTCAATATTTTTGCTTATTCTGTAGGCGGATTGCTTGCCGAAATCCTTAAACTGACAAACCATAATGATTATTTCGGACGAACTAAAGTCTGCCTGTTTTGCAGTGGCGCGGTCTTTAACAGGCTTTCGCCCGTAAGCAAATACATCCTCGACAGCGAAGCCAACGTAGCCTTGTATTCTTACCTCGTTGAGCATTTCGACAGCTTCCTTAAAAATGATCCCCTGCTGAAGCATTTTATTGAAGAAGACCATCCCGAAGGCAAGACCTTCAGGGCTATGCTTGACTATGCAAAAATGAGGGATTTCAGGGAAGGCCTCTTCCGAAGATATGCAAAGGATTTTTATGCCATAAGCCTGAAAAAAGATACCGTGATCCAATCATTTGAGATCATCAATACCCTGCAGGGAGCTTTCCGGGATATTCCGATCCAAGTGGAGGAACTCGACTTTGAACACCAGTACACCCACGAAAATCCATTTCCGCTAAGTGTTTCAGAATCCAGCCTGATCGACAGGAATTTTGAAATGATATTTGAAAAAGTGGGAAGGTTTATGAAGGGATGAGGTCCTGGAAGTAAAATCTTTCATCGCGCAAAACAACCTCGCCCGGGGTAAACTCAATCTTATTCCTGAACAGGGGCCCCTGAAAAACGAAAGAATGGAATTCGCCGTTCTCACCGCATGGATCCACACCCTGCGGGAGGTCGTTAAGAAATTGCTGATCGAACATCCGCCCCGCGAAACTTTTATCTAGCACATTTGAATCAATGCAGGTGATCACGGCCCTGAACCCTTTCTCAATGAAGCTCAGGGCCAGTTCGGCAGTGTTCATGTTCCATAAAGGGAAGATGGCGCTCATGTCTGCTTTCGCCAGGTTTTGTTCACGGTACTCCCTCAAATCTGCCAGGAAAATATCACCGAAAGCCACCGAAGTAATGCCCTGCTCTTTATATTCACGAAGGGCCTCACTCATTTTCTGTTCATATTCTTCGTTGGATGACTGGGTGCTGATGCTGACTATTTTCAGAGGAATGTTAAGCGAGGCTGCCTGCTGTTCGAGCAGTACCCGCCTTACTCCATGCATGCTTATACGGTCATACCCTGACGTCACAGTTGTAAGCAGGGCTGCAATTTCGCAGGAATGCTTTTGCCTGAGCTCATAAAGCGCCATTGCGGAATCCTTGCCCCCGCTCCAGGCGAATAAAAATTGATCTGCTGGTATCAAAATTGTTGCTTAATCAGGATGGATACAAAATTAATCATCCTTCACTCTAATTTGTACATCGTACATCGTAAATTGTACATTCACTTACCCGTTCCTACTGATCTGCTGCAGAAGATCAAGGTCGTTGATCTGTACATGACGCTCATCCACCGACAGTATCCCGTCGTCTTTTAACTTAAGCAACACCCTGGTTGCGCTTTCCCTTGAAATGCCTATAAGGTCGGCCAGTTCCTGCCTTGTAAAAGGAATTTCGAACTCCTGTGCCTCATATATTATCCTTGCAAAATACAGGAGGGCATCGGCCACCTTGCCATATGTCTTTTTTTGCGACTGGCTCATGAACCTGTGAAAATTATTGAGGCTGTCGCGGGATACCGAAACAAGGATCTGGTATGCAAATTCCCCGTTTTCCCTGATAAGCTTGTTAAAAACACTGATATCGATATAACAGACTTTGATATCTTCCAGGGCTGCATATGAATAATGATTCACCCTGTCGCCAAACAAGGATGGCAATCCCAGGTAGCTGAATTTCTTGACGATCTGAAGGATTTGTTCTTTCTGGGTGGATGTTCTTACGTATTCTTTTACCAGACCCGATTTCAGGTATATTATATTTGAGTTTAAAGAACCTTCATGAATGATGATATCACCTTTCTTAAACTCGGCTTCCCGGCTGTTTTCATTAACTTTGTCAAGCTCGGCTGCATTTAGTACAGCTGCTGCACAGGATTTGACCTTGCAATCACGGCAATGGGTTTTAAGAGGCAGTGGATCTGGGAACATTTTCTAGTAAAAACTTATAATTTTGCCCACAAAGATGCGCAAAATTTCACATACTTGATGTGATATCCGTCACATTATTTAAAGTCATTTAACACATTTTGATGTTAATCTGACAATGTTTCCGCGTTGCCATTATCATCTTTCCACGTATCGAGTATCACGCCTTAACCTTCTCAAACTGCACATGGTCTTGGTAATTTTGACCTCATGAATTCAGACTTAGGTTCAATTGAACCAATTACAGGGTTTGAGTAAACGAAAAGACCTATGAAAGCAGCAATTCCAACCAATGACGGATTAATGATGGCATCTTCCTTCGAGGATGCAAGGGGGTTTCTTGTTCTTAATATTGAGTTAGGTAAAGTAATAAAAGAAGAGATGATAGGGAGCAACCCGGGAAGAAGTTCAACTGCCGGAAACGTTTTTGACCTGTTAAACGATTGCACAGCGGTTCTTACTGGCAATATCACTGATGTTTCGAAAACAATTCTTGAAAAAAGGAATATTTCAGTTATTGCCAGCCAGGATAGTATCATCACCAACGTCATCATGAGTTACCTCGACCATGAGGTCGGAAAAGTAGCTGACACTTGTTGTTGTCCATGATGAGATAATCCTGATATGAACCTCGAATCTTACTTCAAACCATTTCGCATTGAGACCATTGGCAACGAGCACAGGTACGTTACCCAATATGGCCTGCAAAAGATGGTTTACGCCGACTGGATAGCCAGCGGACGATTATATTGGCCCATAGAAAATGTTATTACTGACAGGATTGGCCCTTTTGTTGGCAATACCCATACAGAGACCAGCGAAAACGGAAAACTGATGACCCGGGCTTATAACCTGGCGCATGAGAATATCAAAAAGCATGTTAACGCCGGGCCTCAGGATGTGATACTGACTACAGGTTTTGGTATGACTTCCGCAGTGGTCAAATTCCAGAGGATACTTGGTTTAAAATCCTGCACTCTGATTTCCGACACCGGCTGCCTGAGAGAAAAAACCAGGCCGGTGATCTTCATCTCCCATATGGAGCATCATTCCAATCATACTTCCTGGTATGAAACTGCGGCTGACGTTGTGGTTGTTGAGCCCGGTAAAGACCTGCTGTTCGACCTGAACCACCTGGAGGATGCCCTGAAACTGTATCATGGAAAACAACGGCTGGTAGGATCTTTCACTGCCTGTTCCAATGTTACCGGGATCAGGACACCCGTGCACGAGATCGCAGCACTGATGCATAAATACGGAGGCAGGGTATTTATCGACTATGCTGCTTCCGCACCCTACGACGATATCAATATGCATCCTGCCAACCCTGAAGAATCACTTGATGCAATTTATTTTTCCCCTCATAAGTTCCTTGGCGGGCCAGGTTCTTCGGGGGTGCTGATCTTTGACTCTGCGCTCTATAATAATAAGGTACCCGATCAGCCGGGTGGCGGCACCGTCGATTGGACCAATGCCTGGGGAGAATACAAGTTCATAGATAATATTGAAGTGAGGGAGGACGGCGGGACTCCCGGTTTCCTGCAGGCCATGCGTGCCGCTCTGAGCATTGACCTGAAGAACAAGATGGGGGTCGAAATGATCAGAAAACGTGAAGAAGAACTCCTTTTGCATGCTTTCAAAGGTTTACAATCCATCCAGGGCCTGCATATCCTTGCAGAAAACACTACCGATAGGCTGGGAGTAATTTCATTTTATCTTGAAAAGATCCATTATAACCTTGTTGTCTCATTGCTCAGCGACCGTTTCGGCATCCAGGTGAGGGGCGGCTGCGCCTGCGCTGGTACTTACGGCCACTACCTGCTGGATGTAAGCCATGAGAAATCAAAGCAGATCACCGATAGTATCTCTAACGGCGATCTATCACAAAAACCAGGCTGGATAAGGCTTTCGCTCCATCCGACGATGAAGGATGAAGAAATACAGTTCATTAGCGAAGCCATTGGCCAGGTTGGAAGGAACCACAAGGATTGGGCTCAGGATTATACTTATAACAAGCATACCAACGAATTCATTTTGAATAAAACACATAATGACAGCATTAATATAAATACATGGCTGTCGCTAAAAAGTTAAAATCATGCCAACACTTGAAATTGAAGGAAAAACATTTAATGTAGACGGGGACGGGTTTCTTTCCAGCCCGGAAATCTGGACTGAAGATGTAGCAAAGCTTTTCGCAAAGTACGACGGGATCAACGAAATGAATGAAAAACATTGGGCTATTGTAAAGCTCATTCGCAGGAATTGGGAAGAAAAAGCGATGGCCCCTATGGTACGCACCCTTTGCCAGGAGACCGGTGTCAAACTCCGTGAGATCTATGAATTATTTCCGCTGGGTCCTGCAAGGGGAGCATGCCGCATTGCCGGGCTGCCGAAACCTGACGGTTGCGTTTAAAAACTGGTTCAAGCCTATGCCCTGGTATCAGTTGATAAGCCTTTTGGCTTTCCTTATTTGTGTTTGCATTCTTTTGTTCCATCTTTTCCGCCTCTACAGGCTTGGATTACCAATAGATTTTGCACCTCCTGCCGGTAATATAAAGGAAGCAACGCTGTATTCATTCACCGGGGCGATGAGCCCGTTTAAAAAAGAATCGGCTTTTCTTCACCTGCCAACATACACTGCAGGCATCATCTATCATCTTGGGACTTTCGTTTCATTGTTCTTTTTTATTTTCATGTATGCCGATGTGGTTGTCCCAAAAACCCTGGCCTGGGGTTTAACCTCATTCATGATTATTTCTGCCGGATGTGGCGCCGCGATCCTCATCAAACGGATTGTAAAACAAGGACTCAGGGACCTCTCAAATCCTGATGACTATATTTCGAATGTACTGGTCACCGGGTTCCAGTTCATGACTGCTTTGGTTTTATTGTTTCCCGGTGTATTTGCAGCAGCATACTTTATAATGGCAGCCCTGTTACTTCTTTACATTCCTGTTGGTAAACTCAAACACCTGCTCTATTTTTTCTCTGCAAGACTTCAGCTGGGCTTGTTCTTCGGCAGACGGGGTGTATGGGCACCGCATCAAAAACAAATTCCCTGAACCATGGAAAAAGCTTTGGTTGAAAAGGGATTAAAAATTCTTGAAAACTTACAGGACGGGAAGCTTATAACCCACCTGAACAGTTGTGTACATTGCGGCTTATGCGCCGAATCGTGCATCTATTACAAAGCCACCGGGGATAACCGGTTTACACCTGCAAGAAAAGTCGACCTGGTGGCATCGGTTTACCGCAGGTATTGCACTTTCACAGGCCGCCTGGCTCCCTGGCTTGTGAATGCCAGGGAACTCAACGACGATACGAGCAAAGAGATGGTGGACCTCCTGTTTGGCGCCTGCACCATGTGCGGCCGCTGTACCATGCATTGCTCCATCGGAGTGGATATCGCTTATGTAGTAAGGACAGGAAGGGCCATGCTTTCGAACATGGGAATGGTCCCCGCCAGCCTGCAGTCAACTGTAAACGCCGCTGTGGAAACAGGCAATAATATGGGGATCCCGGTGGATGAGTACGTGGATACACTCAAATGGATGGAAGAAGAGCTTGCCGATGAACTTAACTCAAAGGAGGCAAGGATCCCAATTGATGAACCCGGTAAAAGGATACTTTACACCCTTAACCCAAGGGAACCCAAGTTCTTTCCACTGTCGATCAGCGCAATGGCAAAGATCTTTTACGCAGCAGGAGAAAGCTGGACTCTTTCGTCATCCATGTATGACATCACCAATTACGCGTATTTTTCGGGTAACCAGGAAGAGGCCTCGTTGATTGCAAAGAGGATGTGGGATGAGATGGATAAACTGGGTTCTTCCCGGCTGGTACTTGCTGAATGCGGCCACGGTTCAAGGGCCTTGCGCTGGGAATCGCCGAATTACCTTCAGCAAGCCTTTCCTTTTGCGGTACAAACCTCGGTTGAACTGATCGCAGAGTATTTAAGGGAAGGCCGTATAAGGTTGGACAAGGAAAAATTCAAGGAGGCAGTAACCCTGCATGACCCCTGCAACCTGGTAAGGAATGGGGGGATCTGCAGCGATCAGAGGTATATATTGAAAGAATTCATCAGCGACTTCAGGGAGATGACCCCCTGCGGAACCGACAATTACTGCTGCGGTGGAGGAGGCGGTCAACTGGCTATGAGTGAATATAATGATCGGCGGATGAAAACAGGAAAGATAAAGGCAGACCAGATAAGCAGAACCGGCGCAAAGATCGTGGTTTCCCCCTGCCATAACTGCGTTGACCAGTTAAGCCAGATAAATTTTTCATTTAAGCTGAATGTACAGGTAAAAACAATGGCAGAGCTTGTTGCCGACGCCATCATCTTATAATTATTCTATGAGCAAACTGATCTATCTCGACAATTCTGCCACAACCTTTCCCAAGCCCGATGTGGTATATGCTTTCATGTGCGACTTCTATCGTGAACATGGCGTGAATCCCGGGCGCTCGGGGTTTGATGCCGCTATTGAAACTGAAGAAGTGATCATGGCAACCCGAAAAATGCTGACATCACTGTTCAACGGGAGCGATCCAAATCGCTTAACATTCAGCTATAATGCAAGTGATTCTCTGAATATGATCATCCAGGGACTGGCAAGGCAAGGCGACCATGTGATCACTACGAAACTTGAACATAATTCTGTTCTGCGCCCTTTGTACCATCTTGAGATGGACAAGGTCATCGAAGTTACACGTCTCCCATTTGATTCACACGGTTATGTTGACCCTGGCGATTTTAAAAAAACCCTAAGGCCAAATACCAGGTTTGCTGTTGTGAATCATTGTTCAAATGTGATAGGAACCATTCAGCCTGTTGAGGAGATCGGGAAGATATGCAGGGAGGCCGGCATTTATCTTGTTGTTGATGGCAGCCAGAGTGCAGGAGCAGTTCCTGTCGACATGAAAAAAATGAATATTGACGTGTTTGTCTTCACCGGGCACAAATGTCTCATGGGTCCAACTGGCATAGGTGGTTCATATGTGATGGAAGGTGTTCCGGTGAAGCTTACACGTTTCGGAGGCACCGGTGTGCGTTCTGCCCAGAAAACACATCTTGAAGAATACCCTTATCACCTGGAATGCGGCACTCTCAACCTGGTTGGTGTTGCAGGATTGAATGCAGGAGTGAGATGGATACAGGAGCAGGGGATAGACAATCTGCACAATAAAGAAATGCAACTTTGGGATAAGCTGAGAAAAGGAGTCCAGGGTTTAGGCAATGTGATTACCTATTGTGCCGACGGTCCCCTTGCAAAAAATCCTGTCCTGAGCCTCAACATCAAAGGCTTCGAATCGGGTGATGTAGGAACCATGCTGGATGTAGATTATAACATCGCCTGCCGAACCGGCCTGCAATGTGCACCGCTGGTCCATGAAGTGCTTGGAACCGATAAGATCCACGGAACTGTCAGATTGAGCATTGGCCCTTTCAATACGCCAGAGCATATTGATACAGCAGTGAATGCAATAACTGAAATTTCTTCCATCAGGAAATAAATCCCCACTTTTTTTAAGTCTCAGGAATGTGTGATATATATCACACATTCCTGAGACTTATTACATGCGATTTAAGCGCTTTAATGTTATGCCGGTTTTTATCTTTGCACACATCTATTTATCTACATTTTTACATTTATAAAATTAATCATGAGCACAGAACTCGAAACACAGATTGCTGATCTGAAAAAACAGGTAAATCTATTGAAAGAAGGCACCAAAGACCAACTGTCAATGGTGGTTTTCTCAGGCGATATGGACAAGATCCTTGCTGCCCTGGTCATAGCAACAGGCGCAGCCGCATTTGACATGAAGGTGAAACTTTTCTTTACCTTCTGGGCAATATCAGCATTGCGTGACCCTGCAAAAACAGGGAAAGGCAAGAATTTCATCGAAAAAATGTTTGGCATGATGCTTCCAAAAGGAAGTCCCAAACTGAAACTTTCAAACATGAACATGTGTGGTGCAGGCACCGCAATGATGAAAGGTATCATGAAGAAACACAAGGTTGCCTCCATTGAAGAGATGCTGAAGACAGCCGGCGAATTGGGTATCGAGATCAATATTTGCGAAATGTCGATGAACCTTATGGGGTTTAAAAAGGAAGAAATGATTAATTATCCACACATGACAATTTGCGGAGTAGCTACCTTCTTAACCGATGCAGCAGAAAGTAAAATTCAATTATTCATATAATCAATTATAAACTGCAGGGCAACCTGCTCCGGGTTTCGGGCGGATCGTCCCGGAACATTCCCGGAAAATTAAAATAGGAGAAAACACAATGAGCACAGAAGAATTAAAAAACCTCAAATCGAACACCATCGTTGATGCACGCGGAACCGCTTGTCCGGGCCCATTATTGGCCGCAAAGAAAGCCATCGGGGAGATTGAATCAGGAGAGATCATGGAGATCTACTCTTCGGATGAAGGAACCAAGA
>CAIJYT010000014.1 GCA_903824935.1 uncultured Bacteroidales bacterium
ACACCGTTTACAGTAACTGTAAACTACAACTAAAAGAATTAAACCCCTTCCCCATGAGATGGGCGATTGAGTGGGGCTGATCTCAAAACCCCGTAAACCTTAGGTTTACGGGGTTTTTCAATTTAATATACTATGGGCCTCAGAAATAAAGAATAAGTGTCAAACCAGGTATTACAATTATCACTTACCTTTGAAATAATAAATCAGATCATATGAAATTTCCCTGGTTCAAATTCAGCGGGCTGTTTTTTAAACCGGTTTCCAAGGCAGGGTGGCTGATCTTGATTTCAGGAATCGCTTATTTAGTGTATACTTTTATCAACATCGACAGCCGGTCTCATTCAGTAAGTGACACCCTGAGGCCCTTCGTTATTCAGCTACTGATTATTACTGTTTTGTATTATCTTATCGCCTGGCTGGCAACCAGAACACCAAAGTAATGGTGCCGGCAAAGGATTTCAACTCATTGAACTATACCTGTTCAATCCAGACATTTGAATGACAGGGAATTATGAGGCTAATTGAAAAAACATGGCTTAATATTTTGTATTTTATATTAACCATTTGTCTCCTTGCATGGAATGATATGAGAAAACCAGTCCTTTTGATCGTAATACTGTTATGCAGCATACCTCAACTGTATTCCCAGGATAATGGTTTTGTTGCCGCCTACGACTCCATGCACCAGAGGGTCAGTGTATGGTATGCTTTCGGCGAATGGAAAGCCGTTGACTGGAATGCTTTGAACAGCAGGGTAAGACCGAAAATCGCGAATGCCGGTTTGGCAAGTGACACTAATGCGTTCTACCTCGCCCTTAAGGAGTATGTGGCTTCTATCCCCGACGGGCATGTTTCAATGCGAGGTGCAGGTTGGGATAGACACAAGGCTTTTGCAAGGTACCAGCAGATCGGCGGAAGTTACGGTTTTGCTCTCATCGGACTTGATGACGGCAGGGTTGTGGCACGGCTCGTCAACCCTGGATCTCCTTCAGCCCTTGCAGGCATGACGTTTGGAGCTGAGATCCTTGAAGTGAATGACCATCCGGTGAATTTAGCCCTTGATACAGTATCGGTTTTTTGGGCGGAAGCCAATCCGGCTACGCTCGAATGTAAAAGGCTGAACCAGTTCAGGTTTATTGGAAGGGCGCCCGTTGGAAAAACCATGAAAGTGAAATTTTTGAACAGGGGTGCGGCAGGCCCGCTTACTGCAGTTCTTACCGCAGTTGACGATAACTATACGACCTTTGACCAGACTTCTCTCCTTCCCATTGATCCAGGGCCAACGATTTCCTACAGCATTCTCCAACCGGGCGGGTACGGTTATATCAAGCTGACTTCCGAACCCGGTGATTCAGCTGCAATGGCCCAGGCATATACTAGTTTCAGGAAGGCTGTCGATTCATTCATATCAGCAGGAACCCGGGGATTGATACTTGACATGCGTATAAATACAGGAGGTGAAGATTTGCTGTCGGCAGCCCTTGCGGGATTTTTTACTACCGATACAACCTTATATGAATACAGGAGTTTTTATAATCCAGGAACCGGACAGTTTGATATCTGGCCGCTTCCTTTACCCCATTTTAATTCGCAGACCCTGGGAACCTACATCAATCCTAAATATCCTAACGGGGCCCAATATACAGAGCCCCAGGGAATATATTTTTCAAAACCAGTCATGATCATGGTAAGTCCCCGTAATATCAGCAGCGGCGAGGGGATCCCGATGGCGGTGAGGCGGCTACCCAAAAACCATGTAGTAAGCTTTTACGGGAGCAACGGTTCATTTGGCATGATAGAGAACTGGTCTTACCACTATCTATACCTGCCTCCCAACGACCTTTATTTCAGGTATCCAGTTGGGCGCTCCCTGGATAAAAACATGAAGATCCAGGTCGACAGCGATTCCACCATACAGGGTGGGATACAGCCCGATATCCGGGTTCCTCTCAATGATACAACTCTTGACCAGCTGTATATCGACAGCATTGATGTGGAATTGAAATATGCGATAGGAAAACTGAGTTCAATTTTGGGAGTGAAAGAGGACGGAGATGGATTGAACCTGAACATCCTTGACCCTGTCTATCCAAACCCTGTAGGTTCATCAGCGACAATACAATATCATCTTGAAGAAGCATCCCCCGTAATACTGAAAGTTTATGACGCTTACGGCAAGCTGGTAACAACCCTTGTGAATGAAACCAGGCAGGCCGGAGATTACCGTGTGAGATGGAATACAGGGAATCTTCATCCGGGAGTTTATTTATACAGGATTCAGACCGTCGGGCAAAGCTTTACACGAAAATGTGTAGTGCTATAGCAACCCTCAAACACTCCATCGATGAAAAAGTCAGCAATCCTCTCATTCATATTGACAGTGACACTTCTGATCTTGGTTTGTTCCTGTTCACATAAGTCAGAACCCCCTGTCACCTTCGACAACGACCTTATCGTAGCTCAGTGGGATAAGGCCAGTGATTCAATCTATGCAGCCTCAGGAATTCCCGGAATGCTTATCGGCATCTGGGCTCCCGACCGGAACCTCGCATGGATCAAGGGTTTAGGCGTTGCCAACAAAACAACCGGAGAAAAGCTTGACGCATCTATGAAATTCCGCGTAGGGAGTATCACTAAAACATACACTTACACCGTACTCCTTCAGCTGGCTGATCAAAAATTCATCCGTCTTGAAGATAAATTAAGCAAATACATGCCTGATTTTCCAAGAGCCGACAGTGTAACACTAAAGATGTTGTGCAATCATACCAGCGGGATTTTTGATTTTGCTGAAACAGAAGCATGGAGGCTCAGTTTAATAACAGATCCCTTAAGAAAATGGACCAGCGATGAACTTATAGACCTGGCCAAAGCCGAGCCATATTATTTCACTCCCGGCTCAGGATTTTATTATTCCAACACCAACACTCTCATCGCCGGAAGGATTGTGGAGATGGTCACCGGAACTTCAATAGCCACGATGATCCGGAACAGGTTATTCACACCACACAACCTGCTGAACACCTTCTACCCTTCCGATAATTTCATACAGGGCCGTTTCATTCACGGCTACGGATGGTATGACGGGGACACAACCGATGTTTCACAGGCATATGATCCATCCTTATCAGGTGCAGCAGGAGCTATTGTGGCGGATATTTATGATTTGAAGAAATGGGTTGAGCTTCTTTATAAAGGCAGCCTTATCTCAGATTCAACACAGGTCCGAAGACTAACAACTGTGCCGGCTCCTGGGGAAGACTGTGAAGAATACGGACTGGGAATAATGCATAAAATCAGCCCCTCCATGTGGGGTCACACAGGGACCATTCCCGGCTATAAAAACTGGGCAGGTTATTGCCCCGAAAAGAACGTGACCATAGTGATCAGTTACAATTCAACCTCCGCAAAACCTATGGTGATGGCCACCAGGCTGATAAATATCTACCTGGGTGCAGTAAAAAAATAAGTCATTACAGGATTACAAATACAAACCATAACAGGATTCAAAATGGCAAACCATCGTAAACTCACAACCAAAGAAATATTTGCAATTGCAGGGCTGGTTGCAGGATTTATCCCCCTCTATTACCAGGCCTTGTGGATATATATTCACAACCTGTTCGGCAGCCAGGCCGAAAGTGTCGCAGAATTCAAAAAATACCTCCCCCCTCTCTTCAGGGACCCGCATAAAGCAACATTTCTGTTCCTTGCCCTCAGCGTTTTTTCTGTCATATTATGTGTCATCGGCATAAAAACCACAAAAAAATCCCTGAAAGTTGCAGTCATTACCGACATCTTCATTTGCTCCCTGTTGATTTTGATGCTTCTGTTTTCAATGATGTAAAAATTTATTGACTCTTGCATGACCTAAATGATGATAAAACCCCTCGCATTCCTGATTTTGACACTAAGCCTGCTTACCCTGCATAGCCATCCGCAGACACAAGTAAAAATCGGAAAATCCATTGAAACCGTATATCCGCTCACACCGAACAGCACCTGCGATCTTGATGAACTGATGCCACTGGCTCCACTTCTGAAAGACAGAAAAATCGTCGGAATGGGTGAAGCGACCCATGGCACAAAGGAATTCTTCAACATGAAGGCCAAGATGTTCAAATTCCTGGTTACCCATTGCGGGTACAGGATTTTTACCATTGAAGCAACCTATGGTGGAACCCTGAAAGTGAATGATTATATCTTATATGGAAAAGGCGATGTGCTGAGTGCGATGAGGAGTATGGGTTACTGGACCTGGGATACCGAAGAAGTGAGAGACTTGATCGAATGGATGAGAACGCACAATTACGGGAAACCCGAAAATGAAAAACTGAAATTCTATGGTTTCGATCCCCAGTCGTATAAAGGGCCTGCCAGTGCACTTGCCAATTACGTAGAAGATTTCGATAAACAGAACCTGGATGAATTCCTGAAAGGATTGTCAGTCCTGACCGATAGCAGCGATCTCTTTTTTGAAAACCCCAAATATGTCAATACTTCCTATCTTGGAAATGAACAGGTAGCGGGGATCATTTCTTTCCTTCAGAAATGGTTCAGTGAAAAAGAGAATCTTTACGTATCAGCCAGTGGAAAAACAAAGTATGAAACAGCGTTTCATAACATAGTGGTTTTAAAGCAAGCCCTGCTCCTGAAAAAAAGTTCTGAAGAAAATTATGGCTTCCTCAGGGACAGTTGTATGGCTCAAAACCTGCTATGGATTTATGAACAGGAACAGGCAAAATTGTTTGCCTGGGCTCATAACGGGCATATCTGCAAGTCTCTCAACAGTTTCGAAAAAGAAAGGGTTTGCATGGGGATGTTCCTTGATAGTATGTTTGGGAATGCATATTATACCATCGGGTTTGCCTTTAACAAAGGGAGTTTCCAGGCTTTCTCAAGTGAAACAAGAACAATGCAGGTGTTTATACTTCCTGAATACAGGAAGTATAAACACCCTGTCGAACGCACTGGCCCTTGCGGGTCCTGATGCTTTCTTTATTGACCTGACCACCACAAACAACAAATTATTCTGTGCTGAAGGGAAGTCCTATTACATAGGTGGCGGGTTTATGCAGGAATATTGGGAGCGGTATTCAAAACCAATGATTGCAAAAAAGCAATTCAACGGACTGATCTTCGTTAATACTACTACAAGCGCTGTTCCTATAAATAGGAAGCCTGTGAAATAAGTTTTTCACCGTGCCCTGATAAATCAAATATAAAATGAATCCAAAGGTTGATTTTTTTTTTAAGTAAAGTCAAAAAGTGGCGGGAAGAATTTGAGAAGTTGAGAATGATCATTCTCGATTACCAGCTTAACGAGGAATTGAAATGGGGTGTTCCCTGTTACACGTTTCAGAATAGCAACATAGTTTTAATACATGGGTTTAAGGAATACTGCGCACTTCTGTTTTTCAAAGGTGCCTTGTTAAAGGATACCCATGGGATCCTGATCCGGCAAACAGAAAATGTGCAGGCATCACGCCAGGTCAGGTTCACCAGTATCCTGGAAATAGTGGAGTTGGAACCAGTCCTGAAGGCTTATGTTCATGAAGCCATCGAAATTGAAAAAGCCGGTTTAAAAGTGGAACTGAAAAAGACTTCAGAATACGCTATCCCTGAAGAATTTCAAAAAAAATTAAATGAAATCCCTGCCTTGAAATCTGCATTTGATGCATTGACACCAGGACGGCAAAGAGCATACATTTTTTATTTCTCCCAGCCCAAACAATCCAAAACCCGGGAGTCAAGAGTTGAAAAATGCAGGCCTCAAATTCTTAATGGAAAGGGATTAAACGATCAGTAAATTTGGAATTAATATTCGCGGATTGACCTCTTATTCGACTTTCAAGGCGATCACAAGCAGCCTGACATTTTTCCCGCAATTTAAAAGAATCCTTACCTGGTAATAACACTAAAGAAACATCCTAAGGTTTATGGTAGATCAGCCCGGTGTTTCGGTTGCCTGCTGCAGTTGTATACCAGTTGGCATAGGAGGAACCATTACTCAATGCCCAATCTGTAAAATGCAGGTAAGCAAAATTGATAGCCGTTTTTTCAATAGGATAATCATATGGAGATGGAATATCGAATAACCATGGAAGAAGGACCTGGGGATACTGAATCCAGGTCCGTATACCGAAACAGGAATAGAATGGGGTTATGCCAGCTCACCTGTCATTTTTAACGGCACAATCATTATGCAATGTGACATCCCGGCCGGGCCTTTTATTGCCGCGATAGACCTTGCTTCAGGAAATGAAAAATGGAGGACTTCACGGGGCGATGAGGTTTTAACATGGTGCACAACTGCAGTTTTTAACCATAATGGAAAAACCTTTGTCATTGCCAATGGTTACAGGCATATCTGTGGATACAACTTTGAAACGGGGAAAGAAATTTGGACTATGAGCGGCGGAGGCGATGCCCCTGCCCCTACCCCTGTTGTTGCCAATGATTATATTTACCTGAACAGCGCCCATGGAAAATACTCCCCCATCTTTGTTGTCAGCCCTGAAGCCACTGGTAACATAACCCTGGCACCGGACAGCACCAGGAATCAGTTCATTAAGTGGAGTGTCAAACGCGGTGGTGCATATATGCAAACTCCTCTTATTTATCAGGGATTCCTGTATAACCTGCAAGTTAACGGCATTCTTACCTGCTATGATGCACTTACAAGTGAAATCAAATATAAGGAGAGTTTAAAAGAAGCGTTTTCTGCTTCAGGCATTGCTGCAGACGGCAAGCTTAACTTCAGTTCCGAAGAAGGGAATATTTATGTGGTCAAAGCTGGCCCGGAGTTTAAACTGATTGTCAAAAATTCCATGAAAGATGTTTGCATGGCGACTCCTGCAATTTCAGGAAATGCCATATTTTTTCGCACTCAGCACTTTCTGATTGCCGTTGAATCAAAGAAGTGAAAACCATATAAAGCATCCCAGGATTTAGCTGCTTTTCGTTTGTCCGGGACGACATTCTTATCGCAATGGGTTTCTGAGTAAATCAACCTTCCGGGAACTGATCAATGGTAGTTTTTAAAATGTCCCCACTCCTTTTCCATTGAGAAATTGGGTCCCTTCAGTATATAAATCGGAATATTCCCTTGCGGCTTTGTGCAATCGGCACAATAATAATCTGCGGCTTTTTCGACACTTTTGAACCTGGGTCGAACATCATCAATATCAATGAAAACGGCGATGAAAGTTTGTATGGAATCGGAAGGCGGCCCCCAGGAATGAAAACTGTTATGGGTGCAATAGACACGGGGTAAACCAAACTCGGGACCGTATAACTCCAGCGCCCCTGCTTCGCCATAATTGATGGAAATAATAACAGTATTCCGTCTTTCATTACCCGGCAGTGCATAGTAAACCTTTGCAACTTCAGCCGCCAGTTCCCTCCAGCCAATACGGTCGGCCAGCCATTGAGGCATAGGTTCGCCCGTTTTACCTGCTTCAACATCAAAATGCAATCCCAACCCTGAGATGTATTTTTTTGTAAGCAATGGAGATAAGATCGGGCAGAAAACAGGCGTAAACATGATGCCGCCTGCAACCAATAAAGCTGCGGCAATTACCTGGCTTATCCTTAACCAGGATTTATTCAGGTAATTCTCAAGAGCCACCGCTCCGGAGGCCATGAAAAATGTATAGATTGAAGCAATGCGGTCGGGCCGGCTCGAATGCCCCGCCAACATTACAACCAAAAGGAAAGCATACGCAAAAAGCATAAACCGGTAAGGCTTTCCCTTTGGAAACACGAGAACAACCAGGCCAGTTAGCCATAAGGGAAAGGTAAACGGATTTACAAAAATAATTTGTTCAGCTATGACCAGTAAGTATGATTTACTGATGTTTTTTGATGAAAATGAGTTCCTGTAAAGTTCTAATGAAGGGAAATGGTGGATATACTGCCAGACGAGGTTGGGAAGAATAAGGATAAAACAGGCTAATCCTCCCAACAGTATCCAGCGGTTAAATAATAATCTCCTTTTACCTGAAAATAAAAGCCCGATAATGAGAGCTATCCCATAAAGGATCATGGTATGTTTCATCTCCAGGCCAATTCCCAGGAGAATTCCAATATGCAGCCAATACCTTTCGTTATTCTCCTGAATCATCTTAATCACAAAATATATTATTGAAGTCCAGATAAGCGGTTCATAGGCATTCATGGAATAAAAACTGCCAAATAAAATGAAAACGGGCATAACCATGACCGCTAAGCCTGCGAGCAACATGCTTTTGGTACTCCCTCCAAATCGCCTGGCAATCAAACCGGTGATATAAACAGTTGCAGCTATGCTTACAGCCGGTATAAATCGTATAGCATAAATATTATGCCCAAAGAGATTTTGGACCAAAGACAATAAGGCAATGGAAAGAGGTGGCTGATCGATATAACCAAACGCCAATCTTTTGGCACAAGCCATAAAATAGAGTTCATCGATGAAAAAACCGTATGGTTTGACACTGCTGCTGATCATGAAAATTACAAAAGCAAGCAGGGAGAGTCCGGCGAGGTACCAATACCCGGCTTTTAGGTTTTTTGAATTCATCTGTTCTAACAATATTGTTAAACAAATATATAGAATTTTGGCACCCTTGAAGCAGATCAGGAGCCAGCGTGTCCAATATTCACATTCTGATTTTTTTTATATCTTTACCCCCAAAGAACCGGCTAACCAAGGTAAATCCGGCAGTAACGTCATTACAAACATTTGGATTCATCCATGAAACATCTGATAGCGTCAGTTGCGTTTTTCTTACAATTCGCTCTGGTTAACGGGCAAACTCCGGTCGTGACAAACGACAGCCTGGTAGTTTATTTCAAGGAACTCAAAGACGCGACATGGGCACATCGCGATCTCTGGAATAAAGATCTCTATGGACCAATCCTCTTGGTGAATCCGGCGAACCGGCAATTATTTTCAAATGTCCGGGATTCTGCCGGATTTTTGAAACCGGCAGGAACGATCTATTCCTGTATCTTGCCTGAAAATGTGAACATCGCCAATACATCCAGCCAGTGGAACGGAAAGGATTGGGCTATGATCAAACTGCCTCTCCCTGCAAATAAACAGGAAAGAATAAACCTGATGGCCCATGAATTATTTCATGTTTCACAGCCTTCACTTGGGTTCAGGTTATATAATGTTGCGAACAATCACCTTGACCAGAAAGACGGCAGGATTTACCTGAGGTTGGAACTGGAAGCCCTGAAGCAGTCAATACAATGTACTTCATCCACAGAAAGAAAAAAATGTCTTACCGATGCGTTTGCTTTTCGTATGTTCCGGTATTCATTATACCCCGGGGCTGATTCAAGTGAAAATCTCATGGAACTCAATGAGGGCATAGCTGAATATACCGGTGTCATTATAAGCAACGGGACATGGTCTGATGCTGTTAAACACTTTGTTCAGATGATTGATGACTTTATGTCAAACCCTACTTTTGTCCGCTCGTTTCCATATGTGACAACACCTGTTTACGGGTATTTGCTTTACCCTGCCAGGCCTGGATGGAATCTGGAGATCAACATACATTCAAACCTGGCCGCTTATTTTATCAAAGTATTCAACATAACCATGCCTTCAGACTTAAAGACCAGGGTTGAAACGATTTCAGATAAGTACAATGGAAAAATGATCATTGCAGAAGAAACAGAGAGGGAAGCCAACACAAAACGCATTATCGCTGAATTAAAAAGCAAGTTTTTGGAGCAGCCTCACTTTGAAATCAGGCTTGAGAAAATGAATATCTCTTTTGACCCGCGGAATATCATCCCGGTTGAAGATAAAGGCTCGTTCTATAAAAATGCAAGGATCACTGATGTTTGGGGAATCCTTACAATTAACAACGGAGCCCTGATGAGCCCCGGCTGGGATAAAATTTCAGTAAGTGTCCCCTTGAAAATCGATAATAAATCAGTTAACGGCGATGGCTGGACTCTTGAACTTAACAACGGCTATACGGTTTCAAAAAATGAGAATACCGGGAACTATTCGCTCATAATGCCCTGATCTATTTTACCAGCTGAGCATGTAAAAACATTCCTATGTTCCCCGGGCAGGTATGCCACTTACCTTCACATGTTCTTTTAAACCAGGTTACGCCTTTCGTGTTTTCTGACCAGAACTGAAGGCTGCCTTCTCCCAGGTCTTTATATAATTCAAGGGTTACCAGGTATGCTCCTTTCAGATAAATCGAGTAACTGCCCAGATCGAATGTAACCGTCTTATTGATCTTTTCCCTGGCAAATGAAACATAAACAGGCCTTGTCAATATATTAATAAACCCGGCCTGGCCTGATTGCTGATATATATTTAACCTGTAAATCACCGAATCAAAGGTGCAGCTTGCAACATCCAGGTTAATGTCATTGATGAGAACCATTTTTTTTACTTCCACCTGTATACCCATTTCACAGCCCAGGTCATTATATGCAAAACCTGCAGACAGGTTATCAGGAATAACAGGACTTCCAAGGACAATTTCCCTGGTTTTATGATAAACTATTTCTGCTTCTTTTAATTCATAAATACGGGAATCCAGGAATATTTCGCGAATCGAATCTGTGCAGAATTGCCTTACCAGGAATGTTTTCGATCCATAACCTATCATTGAAAATCTCAGGGAATCCTGATTATAAACAGAATCAATTTTCAGCGAAAAATGGCCGGTCTCATCCGAAACAGTTCCGACGTTTGCAGAAATAATGCCAATGTTCACAAAACCTATCGGCAATTTTGTCTCTTTGGAAAAAACAACACCGGAAAAATCCTGGCTGAACACCCTACATGGAGCGAGCAAAATCATTATTGAAATCAATGCATTACGAATCAAAGGGAGCATCATTAAGTCAATTATGAAGAAAACTCTTATTAATGGGCTGATTGTTCAATCAGCCTTTCTGTCATTGCTTCCCTTTTTTCTTTTTAGGCTTTGGTTCCGGTAACTCCATTGCCGTAATCCTTATCAGTTCACAAAGCCACTCCCTGTCTTCAAGTTTGTCTTCAATGAGGAAACTAAGCTTCGCTCCGGGATATGCAGGAGCTTCAACAGGGTTTCCTATAAATGCGCGTCCGCTTTGGGTGGGTTTGACGAAAAATTTATTATCGGCTGCAAGAGCAACAACCTTGCCATCGAGATAAACAGCATATTCTCCAAACATCAGTTTGCTTGTGATCTCACCGGAGCCGGAAAGCTGGTCGGTGATGAATTCAATAAAATTTTTATTCGTAGCCATGACGGTTCTATATTTGATAATAATCGGGCGACCCAAATCTATAAAACAGATATTGATTTGAAAAATTTCTTATAAACACCGACGCTCCCTCATCCGCAGTAAGTTCCTGACAATATACTATCATACGTTTATTAACTTTGCCCGTTCCAAAATATTACTTTACATGGAAATGATTTTAAAGGATAGTGCCGCAATTAAAGGAATTGCAATTCATAAGGTCGGGAATAAGCTAACCGAGGGTCTTCATTTGTCGAAATCGGTGTTTCAAACCAATGAAGAGCTGGATGGCCTGTTCCTGGATTACTTTTTAACTCCCTTTAAAAACCAGGAGTACTTTACTTTTTATCATGACAGCGACCTTGACCTTAACGAGGTTTATACCTATGCCTGCAAGGTTTTTGATGACAGGGTCGCGCTGTATGATCAATCGGTAAATCTAGCAAAACACCTCTTCGAAAAAAGCACTCACCCGAAAATTAAAGGCGGTGAATTCTACACTGTTTATTTCAAAGATTGCGCCCTGGGCGGGGAAAGGATTGAGGCAATCGGACTCTTTAAATCGGAGAACAAGGATACTTTCCTTAAAGTTTTTGCACTTGGAGATGGCTTTGAAATCTTAAGCGAACAAGGCATCAACATTCATAAACTGGATAAGGGTTGCCTGATCTTCAATACTGAAAGGGACAAAGGGTTTGTTGTTGCAGTGGTTGATAACACCAACAAAGGCGCTGAAGCACAGTACTGGATCGATGATTTTTTGCATGTAAAACAGCGTAAAGACGAGTATTACAATACGCAGAACGTACTTTCGCTTTGCAAGCATTTCGTCACCCAGGAACTTCCGCGTCAATACGATGTTTCCAAAGCCGACCAGGTTGATCTTCTTAACAAATCGGTGAAGTTCTTTAAGGAGAATGAGAGTTTCGACATGAAGGAATTTTCAAATGAAGTGATAGAAAACCCTGAGATCATAGAATCCTTCAAACGTTTCAAAGACTCATACCAGCGTGAGCAGGATATCGACATTATCGATAATTTCAGCATTTCTGAGAGTGCTGTAAAAAAGCAGGCCAGGGTATTTAAAAGCGTGATCAAGCTCGATAAGAACTTTCATATTTATATCCACGGCAACCGTGAGCTCATCGAGCAGGGCAGCGACGAGAAAGGAAAATATTATAAGGTATATTACAAGGAGGAAACCTAAACAGTGGCAATAAAACGCTAATTTATCCCATAGGAGGCATTCTCATTAATTCCACATTGACACATAGAATAATTTGTTATTGTTGTATATTTATACCGCGATGATAAATTCCCGAGATTATGAAAAAGATCATTTACTTTTTGTTTTGCCTGTGGATGTCATTAAGCGTCACCCTTACCCTCCCCTGCTTTGCGCAAGAGACGCATTCTTTAAAACGGGCTTCAGGCGTCCCGGTAATAACAAGCCTGTGGTATGACAGCATCATTCCCCACGGGGTAAGGCTGAATTGGATCACCGATACCCCTACCGATACCCATTTACAGGTGGCAGTATCTGATTCGAACTACCAGCCGTTTCACATGTTCGTGGACCTGGCATCCCCCAACCAGATGACCAACCACTCATGGTGGCTCTGGTGCCCCTACCCGGGAAGGATTTACCGTTATTTCCTCTGGTCTCAGAATACGGGAGGCACTGCAGCCGACTCGGGATATTTTGTTACCCAGTCAACATCAACGGGAAAAACCGAGGTGTACTTTACGCATTCGGTCGACACCACGGTTAGCACAGGAGAACTCGCAAACGGGAATGCCAATTTCGAAAATCTGCTGCTCAATTCTATAAGCAAGTCCAGGTACAGTATAGATATCGCTCTCTGGGAATTCAGTGATTACCCTACTATTGCCGCATCTCTGATCTCTGCAAAGAACAGGGGGGTCAAAATCCGGTTTATCTATAACAATTCCCCGAATACGCAGTACATGGATACCCTGGTGGCACATGGCATCCAGATAATCCACAGGAATACCGATACGGCAAGCGCCATGCATAACAAATTCTGGGTCTTCGATTACCGGAACAATTCCGATTCCTCAATCAAATGGCTTTGCACAGGCTCGGCTAACGTTACACATCCGATGTTTCATACCGACAGGAACAACATGGTTTTCATCCAGGATGAAGCACTCTGCGCCGTTTATACCCGTGAGTTTGAACTGATGTGGGGCTCGCATACCGATAATGCAGATACCGCCAGGTCAAAGTTCGGTCCACGGAAATTCAATAATGTCCCTCATGTCCTCAACGTTGCCGGAACCAGGATGGAAGTGTATTTTTCGCCTGTCGAAGGTGTGGCCGACTCCCTTGAACATATCATCCGCATAAAAACCACTCACAGCCTGTTTTTCGGTATGCTTAAATTCAACCTGCAATCTATGGAAGACACCCTGCATTCGATATTCAGGCATGGCCGACAGGTTTGTGGTGTTGTAGATTCCACCTATGCCTTTGAAACGAACGGTTCTTACCCGAGAATGAAGGGCCTGGCAGTACCCAATGCCTGGTCTCCTCATGCCGATGTGTTCATCGACTCAATCGACGGATTGCTTCATCATAAATATTTTATTATTGATGCCAATACCAAGACTGGGAACAAGATCACTAGCACAGGTTCCTTTAACTGGCAGGCATCTGACGCCCTGGGAAATGATGATAATTCCCTGACGATCTTCGACCCCAGGGTAAATAACCTGTTTTACCAGGAGTTCATGGCGAGGTACAAGGAATCTGGCGGTACAGAGTTATGGTGGGGTGTTGAGACCAAAGACCCTAAGCCCGGGCTGCTGACCAATTATCCTAACCCGTTTCCGGGTAAGACCAGGATCACCTATGTGGTCAATCAACCCGGCTGGGTTAAACTTACCGTTTTGAATGATACGGGTTTGGAACTGGCGGTCCTGGCAAACGGTAACCAGGAACCCGGCACATTTGAACTTACATGGAACGCATCAGGATTCCCGGCAGGGATTTACTTCCTCAGGCTGGCAACCGCAGATTACAGCATGGTTCGCAAGATGATCATTATTAAGTAGTAATGAACACACAGTGAAATGAAACCTGCCGGCAAACCCGATTTACCCGTTATCTCATTCAGTTCCCGCAAGGAATTTGCATTATGGCTTGAGGAAAATCATTCCCTTGAAACCGGTATATGGGTAAAATTTTACAAAAAGAACTCCGGCGTGCCAACGGTAAGGTATGATGAAGCATTGCTTGAGGCATTATGTTACGGATGGATTGACGGGCACATTAAAAAATTTGACGAGGCAGCCTATATTCAGAAGTTCACCCCCCGCCGTTCTAAAAGCACCTGGTCAAAAAGAAATGCTGACTTTGTGAGGCAGCTTGAACAGGAGGGAAAAATGAAACCTCCGGGCTTAAAACAGGTTGAAGCTGCGAAAGCTGACGGCCGGTGGGAGACTGCATACGACTCTCCAAGTAAAATGAGCATCCCTGAAGATTTCATGAAGAGGTTAAGAAAGGAGAAAAAGGGACTTGCCTTTTTTAAGACCCTTGATAAGGCTAATAATTATTCCATCGGCTACAGGCTGCAAACAGCGAAAACCCCCGAAGCCAGGGAGAAGCGTATGCAGGTTATAATTGAAATGATGTCGAGGCAGGAGAAATTCCATTAGTTCATTGAGCTTACGCCGGACCCGTGGATGCCTGATCCTCGCCGCTCCCACATCCGCAGTCATTAATAAAGTTTAACTGGATTCCTGTTCCTTAAGACGCTTCAGCCTTTTCCGGCGCTTGAATATTGTAGTATAGGTGAGCCCTGAGGCAATGATTAAAAGGCTTAAGGTAAAATAAACCCATCCAGGCCAGGAAAAAAGAGAACTGCGTTTAACAAGGCTCAAAATAACAGAGACTGTCATCAGGGAAGCCCAAACGATGGTCAGTTGGCTGCAGCCGCGGATAAATGCGGGATCCTTCCAGCGATCTTCACTGAGGCCCCTTTTCGCATATTGCAGCACAAAGGGTTTGCCAAGCAGCAGGGTAAGCCACATCACAAAAGCAAGAGCTGAATTGGAGAGAAGATCCATATAAACCGCAACCCAAATAATATGAAAGAGGTTTATAGTGATCACGCAAAAACTAAAAAACAGCAAAGTCCCCCATTGAAGTATGAAGCCTTGCCTGAGTTCGGTAAACCCAAATGCGATGCAGGCAATGAGACTGATTATCGTGGCCCTTTCAAGGCTTGCAAGGGTTTTGCCCGAAAGGAAAAGGAAAAGCATCCAGGGTAAAAATCCGAGAATCAGACTGCCTAGTTCTTTAAGATCGGGAAGGAAGCTTTCTTTAGATTTCATCTTCGTAAATTAAAAAAGCCCCGGGCCAGACTCAGTCAGGCCCGGGGCTTGAATAATCGGATGCCCTTTTACTGGATCACCAGCTTTTTGGTGATCATATGTCCGTCAGTCTGAACTTTTACAAAGTAAACTCCCTTGGGAAGAGTTGTAAGGTCCATTGACCTGGAATAATCCTTAGCCAATGATCTGGTCAGATCGGTGTATACGGTATTCCCCTCAACATTGCTGATGGTAACCTGCAGGTCCTTATCAGCGCTTCCGCTGACAATCATTTTGAAAACACCTGAAGTGGGATTCGGCATGATGTTCACATCGAAGGTGGCATTAGCATTCGTTACAACGCCAACCGGGAACAAAATCCTGATGAATACAGTATCTGAGGTTGTATCGGCACACGGCAGTAAAGGATATGCCTTAAGTGTCAGTAAAACTCCTCCGGTCTGCCTGTCGGTCGAACCAATAGTATATACTGTACCTGCTGCTGTATCGCTTGTAAAGGATCCGTCTCCGGCAGTCAGCCATTTGAGGCTGCTGTAATTTGTTGCAGTTCCGTTAAGCGGGACTGAAACAGTTGTATTCGGGTAAGTGGCATTGGGTCCTGCATTGGCAGTAGGATGTCCGTTAACAACAACAAACAGGGAATCGTTCACGGTCACGGTCCCGTCATTCACCGAAATAATATAGGTGGTGGTTACGGCGGGTGTTGCAATCGGATTGGATATCGTTGATGTGAATCCTGCAGGGATAGAGGTCCATGAATAGGTGTAGGTGCCTGAGCCTCCTGTCGGAGTTGCATTAAGCTGGGTGGTGCCGCCTATACAAACGGGATTGGGAGTTGCAGTGGCAGTCACACTCAGAATATTTGCAAAAGTAAACGAGCCTATCCTTGTTTTCCAGCCAGAGCCCATACTTGCCAGGTATTCAGTTGAATACCAGAAAGTCGTTTCATCGATAGGATCAAGGGTAAGTGTGCTGTAATCACCCCAGCGGCAGGTGCTCCCACCATCCATGACATTATTGGACCCTGTACCGTAGAATATTCCTTTTTCAGGTAATGTCATTGAATTCAGAGGATCATTTGCCAGTCTCCCTGTATATTTTATGGCAGGGTACATATCAGCACTCGAGATATTAAAGCCAAGACCAATGTTCCCTAAAGAGTCCATTGCACAACTTGCCATCCAACGGCTGTTGCCATCTCCCGGATCATAGGTCGACTGCTGATAAATACCCCAGTCGCCTGTGGTTTTTCTCAGTTCATACCAGCGAATCCCGGATACATTGCCACCTACATTTACCGTATGGTTGGTCACCATCGACCAGTGGTCGTTAAATTTACGGTACTGCAGACGGTACATCAGACGGTCTGAAAGAGTCCCGGCCTTGGTGGTAGTTCCTTTCTGGGATATTCCTGAAAGGCTGGGATTGAATGCATCTACATTCAGCTGAATGAAATTTCCAAGGGTACAATTGGCTGTATTGGTCCAGTCGGTATGAAATTCATATACTCCGAGGTAATCGACGTTATTATGAAAGAAGACAAAATAATTCGGTGTTCCTGCCGGTGGGAATGTCCCGCTGCAATCCGAAGGGAGCATTGAATATGCATTGTTTGACGGAGGCAGGGTCAATAAAACCATCTGGGCTGTTGAATTGCCCGTTATCATAGTCGTACGATCAAAAACAGCCTGGCCTGTGCCAAGGAAAGAAGAACCACTTGAATTGAAGCGGTTTACAGCCATGTAATAACCATCTGGCCATATCCCCCATTTGGGATAATCGGGCAGTCCGGTGAAAGTATATTCCCAGCGATACCAGCTCCCTGTCGGATCATTGGTCTGTGATACAGCAACCATCACCAGGTCGAATCCCGAAGGGTAAGACAACTGTGCAATGAACCAGCGGTCGGCATCCTTATCATACATTACAACAGCATCTCCCCCGTTCTGGTTGTTCGGCATGCCTGTCCAAATGGTAGATGTGTTTACCGGGCCGATAAGTTTCGTTCCCACTTTGTCGTAAATTGAAAAGTGGCAGTTTACCACCTGGAAATAATGGTTCGGGCCAACAACGCCATATGTATCAGGGGGGTCGTAACCCTGTGTATTGCTGTTTCCTTCAAAATTCTGAATCGTTGAATCAGAGGTTGTGGCTCTCTGGTTATAAATGCGCTGACGCCTGGGATCTGTCCAGTCTTCGGGAAATGACTTCCAGCCGCTTTTATTGAGATCAAAATGGTTCTTAATGATCTTCCATGAATTGTCGGCCTTTTCAGGGGCTGCCTTCATCATATCCCTTAAGGGAGGGGAGACATCAAAATACATAGCTTTTTGTACTATGGGCTTCGAACTTTCTGTCTGTGCAAACCCCGCGAGTACAAAAAGGAAAAGAGTACTTAAGAGTAAAATGTTTTTTTTCATCGGTACGTGTTTAAAGTTTCTATGACAGGTTGTCTTTTAATTATAAGACTATCAGTGAATTATGTTATTTGTGAATAT
>CAIJYT010000015.1 GCA_903824935.1 uncultured Bacteroidales bacterium
GGGAAGCGGTATTCAATATTGGCTTCAAGCTGCATGTCCCCGAACTGGTTATAATTACCCTCAATGGTATCATTATGATAACTTCCCGGTCCCACAAAGCCCAGCTTCCATCCTCTCAGGTCATTTGCCCCTCCTGCGAAGAATGCTTTTTCAAAAGGCAGGGCTATGGAATTTCCGTAAGCAATTCCAATCCCGGCATAGAACCGATAGACCAGCGTTTGCTGCTTGCCAAACTTTTCATAATAGCGAAAATCGAAATCAGGCCTTACATATTGTGCATACTGGATGTTTAACAGGGTATAATAGCCGCCCTCGTTTTTCGCAGGTTTGAAGATATTGTCAATCGCATATAACAGGTTACCCCCGGTTTCAAAATTCGACCTGATATAGATATAGTCATTCAGACGGTTGAGCTGCTGGCTTGTGTATTGGAGGGTATATCTTAAACCTGCAACCAGGTGATTTGAATACTGGTATTTTAAACGCTGGTCGGTAAGGCTTTCAATATAAAGATTGAAGTAATCATCCCCATTGACTTTAACAAAAGAAATTTCAACAGGGTTGATGGTCTGGCTCAGCCGGTTATTCTGGAGCCAGGTATAACCGAAACTTGCATTGGTGATATGCCGCTCATAATCGACCTGCCTCTGGTAGTCGTATCCAATAGTTACCGTAGTCTTGGGTTTCATGTGCTTTGGCAACTTTTCAGGCTTGATCGGGAAAAGGAACTGCGGGAAGGTAAGGCTCGCATTGAGCCCGATCTCAAACACATTGAATATCTTTTTTGGCTGATCAGCCAGGGGGGGCTGGGTCTGGGCCGATATATTCACGCCTATCCTCAGCAACTGGGCACCCCTGAAAATATTCCGGTTTGAGTAGGTCAGGCCGCCCTGCAAACCGAATGCACCTGCTGAGTTTGTTCCGTCGGTGGAAACAGTGAATGATTGTCCGGCTGACCGTGAAAGCTGAACTCTGCAATCAAGAGGGTAAACATTCTTTTTTATCAGGTCTTTCTGATTATCAGGCATTGTAAACTTCAGGTTGACATATTTGAACACCTGCAATCCTGTGAGGCTTGTGAAAGTCTGGTTTACATCATTCAGGTTGAATTTACTCCCGGGATTTACAAAGATGCTTTGGGTAATGGTCCTGGGTTTGATCGACATTTTACGGTCGTAGAGAAAATAATAGCTGTACCGGGATTTCTCTTTCTTCGGGCCTTCAAGCTGGATCAGAAGGGTGTCGTAACGCGTTGAATCCCCTGCAAGATGATCGTATTCAGGATAAACATAAAGTTTGTTAATATAATATTGCTTATGCGGACCGGCGACCGTGGGAGCCTGATTGCCAATGGAGGGCTCAACCGGGTTGGTAATCTCAAGCGTTATGTCCATTTTATGCTGCCCCAGGGTACTATCAACCTTGTAAACAATAAAGTTTGTTGCAAACCCGTAATAGCCCTTGTTGTTAAGGTTTGTGGAAATACGCGTCCGTTCCTCATCAAATTTATAGGCGTCGTAATTAGTTCCTTTTTTTACCAGTGATTTTGTTGTATCGGCCAGAACAAATCTTTCGACAGCGGTATCGGGGATGGCATATTCAATTTTCCTTATTTTATAAGGAGTAGTGGTTTTGACATGATAATGAACTGTAGCTTTCTTCTTTTTGATGACGACGGAATCCTTCACCGTTGAATTGAAGTATCCTTTATTTGCCAGGTAGAGGTTCATCTGTTTACAGGCGATCATGCCAAGACTGGTATCGAGAACTACAGGCGCCGCTCCGGCAGTATTTCTGAGCCATTTTTTAAACTTCGTGTCTTTGCCTTTGCAGCCCCAGTTATACAAGGCAATATTTGTCCTGAAGAGCCCGAAGAGTTTTTTATTCGGTTGCTGCTGGAGGTACCCGCTCAGGTCATCCGCAGTCACCTTTGCAGTATTGATATGGAACCTGTTCTTGACCAGGAGATATTCTTTAGGTCCTAAGTTTTTAGTGACCTTACAAGCCGAAAGCATTACGAGCAGACAAAAGAAACAAATCCACGAACTGGTTTGTATTGACTTCAATGAAATGCAGATTAGGAATGGCAAACAAAAGTAAGCAGAATTAAGATAGATCGAAAATTATCCCAATGGCTTTGGGGATAAGATAAAAAAGCGTACTTTTGCACCCTCCAATGAAGGGAGCATAGCTCAGCCGGTTCAGAGCATCTGCCTTACAAGCAGAGGGTCACAGGTTCGAATCCTGTTGCTCCCACCCTCAAAATCAGCCACTTACAAGTAAAAAAGTAGGTGGCTTTTTTCATTAGTACACATGAAAGTACACATCAAAGCTTGAAACAGTTTGGGCACATCCCGGGAAATTACCTGGACACTTTCTTGTGCACTTCCCTGGTCACCTGAATGGGGTTATAGTTTAAGCAATTTCTTCTCTTTCTCGGTCAAGTGGTGTTTTTTGAAACCGGCTTCAAGGTTTCTAAGATGTTAAATCCTATTCCCTGGAATTTAAAGTGTCGATTTGGCGTTCTCCAGGAAGCATAAATTTCCCTGCAGGTTTTGGTACCCGCAGGGAAACCCGAGATATTGAGACCAGGAAAATCACCCCCATATCATATACCTGGGCGGCTCATTGAGGCGGATGAAGTTCATGGCCTCATGGATATTGAGGAACCTGAACCGTGCGGCCTCTTTACCGGTTGGCGAAAACAAGGTGATCTTAATCGTGGACGACCACTTGACAGGCTGGCCATTATGGTGCAGGATGA
>CAIJYT010000016.1 GCA_903824935.1 uncultured Bacteroidales bacterium
CCCCGGAAGCAGCCTTCAGGTTTTTCCAAATGCCCATGGAATATTGCTGCTTTCACTGATATCAGGGAGGAATCCCGATATGCTTATCGGCAAACATGTTGAATCGGCAGCCCTGCTGAAAGCAAGCAGGCTGGAAATCATACCCACAGGGTATATGCTCATCGACAGCGGCCGGCCCACTTCAGTTTCCTACATCAGTAACACACACCCTATTCCTGCCGATAAACCGGATATTGCAGTCTGCACTGCGATGGCCGGAGAAATGCTCGGACTCAAAGTAATTTACCTGGATGCAGGCTCGGGAGCTGAAACACCTGTACCTGCGGAAATGATTAAGCATGTGAAACGCGAGATTTCAATTCCCCTTATTGTTGGCGGAGGTATCTCGAGCCCTGAAAAAGCAAGAACTGCGCTGAAAGCCGGGGCTGATGTGATAGTTATAGGGAATGCCATTGAGAAGAATCCGAAACTGATCCCTGCTATAAGTAGCGAAGTAGCGAAATGGCGAAATAGCGAAATAGCGAAATAAAGTTGAGCGAAGTACATCACACAAGCCGCATTAGGTGCCAGGAGCGAATTGCTTTTTGTTGGGCCTTGGGAATTAGCGGGTATGAGCGACGCAGTAACGTCAGCGGCGTTGTGATGTACGAGCGATCAGCTATTTCGCTACTTCGCCATTTAACATTGCATTTACAATATTCTGCGTCCCTTCGGCAATCTGGGTGATGTTTGCATCCAGCATATAACAGGGCGTGGTGAACAGCTTGTGTACAGGGTCAATAACGACCTGGGCATGTTCGGACTGAACATAGTGATTCCCCTTCTTTTCGATGAAATCACCTGATGCAGGGTCCTGGCCTGTAGTAAGTTTTGCACCTTTGAACAGTATGGCCAGGATCACCGGGGCAATACACATTGCACCTATCGGCTTGCCTGCCTCATGCATGGATCTGACTGCTTTTTCCACGTCAGGATTTACCTTAGCAGCATCTCCCTCGTAAGCCCAGCTGCACAGGTTTTTGGCAGCACCAAATCCACCGGGAAAAATAAGAGCATCAAAATCTGAAGCCATGAATGCCGAAAGGGGCCTTGCTTCCCCCCTGGTGATCCTTGCAGCCTCGGTGAGCACATTGCGTTTCTCGCCGGCAGGCTTTTTATGCAGGTGATCTATCACTTGATACTGCTCAGTGTCGGGGGCAAAGCACTGGAAAGAACCACCGGCTTTTTCAATAGCCAGGAGTGTCAGCACGGATTCAGTTATCTCAGCTCCGTCAAAAACTCCGCAACCCGCGAGTACTACTGCAAATTTTTTCATAATTCCTGCGTTATTAATTCAGTACTGGTTTTCCAAAGTAAAATTATTAAAAATCACCGGGGTAAAGCAAATTCACCATACATTCTTATTTTTGTAAACTCTAACTAAACTTTTTTCGCATGAATAAAATTCAAATGGTCGACCTGCGCAGTCAGTACCTGAACATGAAAAGCGAAATAGATAATGCGATTCATGAGGTCATAGATTCCTGCGCTTTTATCAATGGCCCTGCAGTAGCGGCTTTTCAAAAAGATCTTGAGAAGTATCTCGGGATAAAACATGTGATCCCCTGTGCGAACGGGACCGATGCACTGCAGGTTTCCATGATGGCCCTGGGCTTGCAGCCCGGCGATGAGGTGATAACAACTTCCTTTACATTTATTGCGACTGCGGAAGTCATTGCCCTGCTCAGGCTGACTCCCGTGCTTGTAGATGTTGATCCCGACACCTTCAACATAGATCCGGAAGCCATCGAAAAGGCCATAACTCCGAAGACTAAAGCAATAGTGCCGGTGCACCTTTTCGGACAAACTGCACCTATGGAAGAGATCATGAAGATCGCATCAAAATATAAACTTTTCGTTATTGAGGATAACTGCCAGGCTATTGGTGCCGATTATATTTTTAGTGACGGTAGCCTTAAAAAAGCAGGAACCATAGGGCAGATCGGATGCACTTCCTTCTTCCCGTCAAAAAACCTGGGTTGCTACGGTGACGGGGGAGCCATTTTTACCGATGACGACGAACTCGCAAAACAATTAAGGGTTGTTGTAAACCATGGAATGGCAGTGAGGTATTATCACGACTATGTGGGCGTTAACTCCCGTCTTGACAGTATACAGGCAGCCATTCTGAAAGTGAAGCTGCAGTATCTCGACCAGTATGCCGCCAAACGAAGAGCTGCTGCGGATTTTTACGATAAGGCCTTTGCGGGAAATCCCAGGCTGAGGACCCCGGTGCGCTACTCAAAGTCAAACCATGTGTTTCACCAGTACACTCTTGTTGCAAAAGATCTTGACCGCGCAGCTTTGATTGCCCATTTGAATTCAAAGGGAATCCCGGCCATGATCTATTACCCTGTTCCTTTACATCTTCAGAAAGCATATATAGATCCGAGGTATAAACCCGGTGATTTTCCGGTAACCGAAGCTCTTTCCGATTCGGTCTTCTCCCTGCCGATGCATACTGAGCTCGATAATGAGCAGCTTGCATGCATCACTGCCGCAGTGCTTGAATTTGTAAATGCCTGATATGGAAAAAGAATATTTTGCGCATGAAACAGCCATCATTGACGAAGGTTGTGTGATAGGCAAGGGAAGTAAGATCTGGCATTTCACGCATATCATGAAAGACTGCGTGATAGGCGGGAACTGCAACCTCGGCCAGAATGTGGTTGTATCTCCCCAGGTTACTCTCGGAAGGAACGTCAAGGTTCAGAACAATGTTTCCATCTATACCGGTGTGATCTGTGAGGATGACGTTTTCCTTGGCCCTTCAATGGTTTTCACAAACGTGATCAATCCGAGATCCCACATCCTCAGGAGGGACCAGTACATGCAGACCCTTGTGAAACGGGGAGCTTCCATAGGGGCTAATGCGACCATTGTTTGCGGACATACCATAGGCGAATTTGCCTTTATCGGTGCCGGCGCAGTGGTGACTAAAGATGTGCCAGCCTATGCCCTCATCATAGGTAACCCCGGAAGGCATGCCGGCTGGATGAGCGAGTACGGACACAGGCTGAAATTTGATGACATGGGATTTGCAGTCTGCCCCGAAAGCAAAGAAAAATATCAGTTAACCAACGGAAAAGTGATTAATTTAGGGAAATGAAGCATACAGAACTCAACAGACCGGTTAATTTTGCTTTGATAGGGGCTGCAGGGTATATCGCCCCAAGGCATATGAAAGCTATAAAGGATACCGGCAACAGGCTTATTTGCGCGCTGGATCCATACGATGGAGTAGGGATCATTGACAGTTATTTTCCGAATGCCGATTTTTTTATTGAACCGGAACGTTTTGACCGCCATCTTGACAAACTAAGGAGGATGGCATTGACCAAGAAAAGGCAGGAGGACAATAAGGTTGACTTTGTGTCGATTTGTTCTCCTAATTATATGCATGACTCCCATATCCGCCTTGCTTTGAGGAATGATGCAAATGCAATTTGCGAGAAACCCATTGTACTTAATCCATGGAACCTTGATGCACTGAAGGAAATCGAGAAAGAGACAGGCAGGAAAGTTTATACAGTTCTTCAGTTGAGGCTGCACAAGGCGATTATTGCCATGCGTGAGAAGGTCAGGAAAGGCCCGAGAAATAAGATTTACGACCTTGACCTTACCTATATTACTTCCAGGGGGAACTGGTATTACAGGAGCTGGAAAGGTGATACCTCCAAATCGGGAGGGATCGCGACCAATATCGGCATTCACTTTTTTGATATGCTGACCTGGATATTCGGGGATGTCAAAGAGAACAAGGTGCATGTGATGACTGCTGATAAGGCGGGGGGATACCTCGAACTTGAGAACGCAAGGATACGCTGGTTTCTTAGCCTGGATTACAATGATGTCCCTGACCAGGTTAAAAAGACAGGCAAGCGTACTTATCGTTTGCTCACACTGGATGGAGAGGAAGTGGAATTCAGCGAAGGGTTTACCGATCTTCATACCGACACCTACAGGCATATCCTTTCAGGCAAGGGTTTCGGACTCACAGAAGCAAGGCCAAGTATTCACATTGCCTATACAATCAGGAACGAAAATCCAATCGGACTAAAGGGGGATTATCATCCGTTCCTTAAAAAAACGTGAACCGGTTCACGATTCACGGATCACGGATCACGTTGTTAAACCAAACCAGATCAACATGAAGATCCTAGTTACAGGCGGGACCGGCTACATAGGGAGCCACACTGTAGTCGAATTGCAGAACAAGGGCTATGAAGTTATCATAGTCGATGATCTTTCCAATTCATCCATTGATGTTCTGGATAATATTACGAAGATCACGGGGAAGAAACCTCTTTTCGAGCAGTTTGACCTGACGGACAGGGAAAAGACTGAAGCATTCTTCAAAAAAAACAACGACCTTAAAGGGGTCATACATTTTGCAGCTTCCAAGGCGGTAGGGGAGTCAGTGGAATTCCCTCTCAAATACTACAGGAATAACCTGCTTTCGCTCATCAACATACTTCAGGCGATGAACGACACTGGCATCAGCAATATAGTTTTTTCCTCCTCATGCACTGTATATGGCCAGCCCGACAATCTGCCCGTAAAAGAGGATGCCCCAATTCAGAAAGCATGGTCTCCCTATGGCAACACCAAGCAGATATCGGAAGAGATCATTAATGATATCAGCAATGTATCAGGAATATGTTCAATCCTGCTCAGGTATTTCAACCCTATCGGGGCTCATGAATCCGCTGTTATTGGCGAGCTTCCACTGGGTGTCCCCAACAGCCTGATGCCATATATCACTCAGACAGCGATCGGTAAAAGACAGTTCCTGAGGGTTTGGGGCAACGATTATGACACTCCCGACGGCACGGCCATCAGGGATTACCTGCATGTGACCGACCTTGCCAGGGCTCATGTTACAGCTGTTGAAAGGATGCTGAACGGAAGGATGAAACAAAAAGTGGAAGTGTTTAACCTGGGAACCGGTAACGGATTTTCTGTGATGCAGGTGATAGAGTCTTTTGAGCGTACTACAGGGGTTAAACTGAATTATAAGATTATGGAGAGGAGGCCGGGCGATATTGAAAAGGTATGGGCCGATACGACTTTTGCCAACCAGGAACTTGGCTGGAAGGCAGAAAAAGGCCTTGATGAGATGACTGCTTCGGCCTGGGAATGGGAAAAGGCGATTGCAGGGCGTCGCATATAAGCGCATTTTTATAACTTTGATTTTCAAATTAAATACCAGGCAAGATGAAAACAATTTTAATTACAGGTGGAGCAGGTTTTATAGGATCGCATGTTGTGCGCAGGTTTGTAAAGAATTATCCTCAGTATAAAATTGTGAATCTTGACAAGCTTACCTATGCAGGCAATCTTGCGAACCTGAAGGATATTGAGAAGGAACCTAATTATGAATTCATCCGTGCTGATATCGTTGCCGGGGAGCTTATAAAAAAAATATTTCAGAAGTACAGGTTCGACGGGGTGATCCACCTTGCTGCCGAATCGCATGTCGACAGGTCCATTGCCAATCCCACGGAATTTATTTATACCAATATCATTGGTACAGTGAACCTGCTGAATGCAGCCAGGGAGATCTGGGAGCATACCGAAGGCAAGCTCTTTTATCATATTTCCACAGATGAGGTTTACGGTTCCCTTGGAAGTTCCGGTTTGTTTACAGAGACCACGTCGTATGATCCGCAGAGCCCGTATTCGGCATCAAAAGCCAGTTCAGACCATCTTGTAAGGGCATATCACAATACTTACAAGATGCCTGTTGTGATCTCAAATTGCTCCAATAATTACGGGTCTTTCCAGTTTCCCGAAAAGCTTATCCCGCTGTCAATTAATAATATAAGGAACAACAAACTTATTCCTGTTTACGGTAAAGGTGAAAACATCCGTGACTGGCTGTATGTCGAAGACCATGCCGAAGCTATTGATAAAATTTTCCATTCTGGTAAGATAGGAGACACCTATAATATCGGAGGGAATAATGAATTGAAAAATATCGACCTGCTTAAGGTTTTATGCAGGATCATGGATCAGAAGCTCCGCCGCACTGCCGGCACTTCTGAGCACCTGATAACCTTCGTTAAGGACCGTGCAGGCCATGACCTCAGGTATGCGATAGATTCTTCAAAACTTCAGAAGGAATTAAAATGGAAACCTTCGGTTGTTTTTGAGCAGGGTCTTGAGAAAACAGTGGAGTGGTATCTTGCCAATGAGGAATGGATGAAGAATGTGACTTCAGGTGAATACCTGAAGTATTATGATAGCCAGTATAATAAAAGGTAATTAATTTCAAGGAGATTTATCCGGCCCCGCGGCTTTGCCGCGGGGCCGGTTGTTTTATGCCCCGGCTACAGTGACTTCTTTCCCGATCTTTGATATGAGACCCTGCAATACATTCCCCGGGCCCACTTCAATGAAATGAGTCGCGCCGTCGGAGATCATTCTCTGAACAAGCTGGGTCCATAATACAGGAGCGGTGAGCTGTGCAACCAGGTTTTCTTTTATCTTCAGGGGATCAGTTACCCTTTCGGCTGTTGCATTCTGGTATATCGGGCAGATGGGCTCGTGAAAAACAGTAGTGTTGATGGCCTCTGCAAGTTCAAGCCTTGCAGGTTCCATGAGCGGTGAATGAAAGGCTCCGCCGACTTTCAACGGAAGCGCACGCCTGGCACCCGCTGCCTTCAGTTTTTCGCAGGCAATCTCAATCCCTTTCATACTTCCCGAAATGACGAGCTGCCCGGGACTGTTATAATTCGCAGGAACAACAATTTCTTCAATTGATTTGCAGATATCTTCCACCTTTTGATCATCAAGGCCCAGGATGGCGGCCATGGTCGATGGTTCTTTTTCACAGGCTTTCTGCATGGCCTGGGCTCTTGCATAGACCAGTCTCAGCCCGTCTTCAAAGGAAAGGACTTTATTTGCTACCAGGGCCGAAAATTCGCCGAGTGAATGCCCTGCAACCATATCGGGCTTAAATGAATCCCCCAGTGTGGAAGCAAGAATAACTGAATGCAGGAAGATCGCCGGTTGTGTAACCCGGGTCTGCCTTAGGTCCTCTTCAGTTCCTGAAAACATCAGATCGGTAATACGAAAACCCAGGATCTCGTTTGCTTTCTCAAAAAGCGCCCTGGCCGATTCAGAACTGTCGTAAAGATCTTTGCCCATTCCGATAAACTGAGCCCCCTGGCCCGGAAATACGTATGCAGTCATAATTTGTTTATTTAAAGTTTTATTCGATTGTTAAACCTAAAATGACGAAATAGCGAGGTTGCGAAATTGAAATGTTTTTTCGCTACTTCGCTATTTCGCCATTTCGCTACTTATCTCCTGTTTCCCAAAAACCTGATCAGGAAAAGGAATAGGTTGATAAAATCCAGGTAGAGCGTAAGTGCACCGAGAATGCTGAGTTTCTTCGAATTCTCTTCTCCATAGGTCCCTGCACCGGCCCCGATCTTTTTAAGCCTCTGAACATCGTATGCGGTAAGCCCGGTAAAGATCAGGACACCGAGAACACTGATGATATATTCCAGTGAACTGCTGTGCAGAAAGAAATTAACCAGCATGGCCAGTATGATGCCAACCAGGCCCATCATCATGATGGAACCGAACTTGGTAAGGTCAGTCTTGGTGGTATATCCTGCAACTGACATGATGCCGAACATTCCTGCTGTTACAATGAAAGTCTTGAATACTGAAGCTGCAGTATAAGCAAGCAGGATAAAACTGAGGCTCATGCCCATCAACACCGAGAATGCAATGAATAGCAGTGTCATTGCAAGTGCCGAAAGCTTCTGGAAACCGAACGACATAAGCAGAACAAAGCCAAGTGGGGCAAGCGTGACTATCCAGCCAAGGCCCGTCAGGCCTCCGGTTTCAACATTGATCAGGCTTTTCCAGGCCTCTGAAGACGCAAACCACCAGGCTGTTCCTGCAGTTACTACCATGGCCAGTGTCATCCATGTAAATACCTGCGACATGAATGTTTTTACAATAACTCCGGCATCTGCTCCCGCAGAGGTCCCGAAATAATTTCCGTTATTTTCTTCAAACATGTTTTTATCTCCTTTATTAATTACAAATTATCTTTTTTTCGCTACTTCGCTATTTCGCTACTTCGCTATTTCTAATGCAGTCTCGTGGATATCAGGTGCAAAAACTCTGCCCGGGTTTTATCCCTTTCAAATGCCCCGATGAAATCTGAAGTAGTGGTCACCGAGTTTTGCTTTTGTATCCCGCGCATCGACATACACAAATGTTGTGCCTCAATTACAACTGCCACTCCGAGAGGTTTCAGTGTGTTGTTGATGGCATGCTTGATTTGCATGGTAAGACGCTCCTGAACCTGAAGCCTCCTTGCGTAAATCTCAACAACCCTGGCGATTTTGCTCAGTCCGGTAATGTACTTGTCGGGAATATATGCCACATGTGCCTTCCCTATGAACGGTATCATATGATGTTCGCACATCGAATAGATCTCTATGTCCTTCACTATCACCATCTCGCGATAATCTTCGCGAAAGCGCGCCGATAGCAGGATTTCCTCTGGATCAAGAGTGTATCCCTGGTTCAGGAACAAAACCGATTTTGCTACCCTTAACGGGGTCTTGAGCAGACCTTCCCTGTCGGGATTCTCACCGAGCAGCTTTAAAATCTCCCTGTAATGATAACTGAGTTTCTCAATAGTATCGGCATTATAATCCTCAAACTTTTCGTAGGTAAGCTTTTCTCCTGTCATGACAATATGTCGTTATATGATGCCAAAATATTCAACAATGTTATTTTCTGTTTCTTCCAGTTTTACAGAATGCAGTACAGCGCCTTCACACCTTATCCCTGGCTCAAGTTCATTCCAGATCCCGATAGCCAGGTTCTCGGTTGAAGCCAGTTTCCCTTTCATAAAATCCACCTCGAGGTTTATATTCCTGTGGTCAAGTTTTTCCAGTACCTTATCAGCTATGATCTGGCTGAGTTTTTTTAAATCCATCACAAAACCGGTTTCCCGACTGGGTTCACCTTTAACGGTTACCATAAGGAGGTAATTATGTCCGTGCCAGAGGGGGTTGGAACATTTGCCAAAAACCCTGAGATTCTCTTCGTCGGAATATTCGGGACGGAACAGCCTGTGAGCTGAATTAAAATGCTCTTTTCGTGTGATATAAACCATTCTGGTTTCTTAAAACCCCGACAAAGTTACGAATTATTTTTCTTATGTTTCCTGAAGACGTCGAAACGCATTCCGCCCCAGACCCTGAACTGGGAAACGTCATAAAAAAAGGATGAATTGCTCCAGGGTGAATTCAGGTCATTGATGCCTGTGATCAGGGCTCCGCCTATATACCATTTGGTGGTGTTGAACCCCAGGGCAACCCTTAGGCTCAGTTCGAAAACGAAATCACTTCTGGAATAATTGTCATGCCTCCCTTCATAAGAATATGATATCCATGATACACCTGGAAATGCAGCTGCATTGAAATACGCATGTTTGACGAACACGAAAGTGTAGGAATAGCCGGGAGCAAGGCTCACCGAATAAAACCTGCCGCCTTTGATCAGTTCATCCTTATGCATTTTATATTTGATTGAAAGCTCCCCGGGTACAATGCCGGTATCGGAAGTGACTTCATAGAAAGAAAAACCAGGCCTGATCATAAAGGAACCTGCACTTTTGACCTGGCGTTCATTTTGCAGGAATGCTGCTCTAAGGGAAAACTTCCTGCTGTTATAAATCCAATAACCATAAGCTCCTATCGAGAACAGGTTCATATTGGGGAGAATATAATATTTGCTGTACGCCGGATGAATGTTCCTGATATAAAAGCCATGGAAATTCTGTATGAAAGCTTCTGCAGCAACAGCCCTGCCAAAGGCATTTATCCTGAGGTCAATGGCTTTTGTTTTCCCATAGGTGGATTCATTGAAAGTAAAGAACGGGTTTGTGATGGACAGCCCCAGTCCAAACCATTTATAAAACCCGGCTATGCCGATTTTTATATTCGTGTTTGGTTTGAAACTGATATTGCCTATTTCATTCGTGCTGATTGTGAATTCTGCATCCTGGTACAAAGCATAAAGCCTGGTTGTGAGCCATTCGGTGTAATCCTCAACATAGGCAGAATCAAGACCCTGGTTTCTGAGGGTATCTTTTTCCTGTGCTGTGGATGTTAAAGCGGTGCAGCACAAGATAATAACCAGGAGCAAATGAAATCTCTGCTGCTCAGCTGTATTTTCTTTTTTCATCCGCAGAAGATGCAGGCCTTGTCAATGAAACGATTTGTATAACCTCAAATACAGTATAGACGAGGTACAGGAAAAAAAAGTTAAGCAGGAATGGAATGGCATCTTTCCGGTTTACAAATGCATAAATGATCATTACAGCCACGTAAAGAAACAGTTTAACTGCAGTGGTTAGCATAAAAACTGAAATGAAGCGGTTGATTCTGTTCTGGATTGACCTGTCCAGGAGAATATATGAGATAAGGCTGCAGGCATAGTAAAAAACAAACAGGAATGGCAGTGAGGGAGAGATCCAAGCATGGGGAAGAACAAAAAAAAGCGCAAGGGAAACTATCCCGGCTGCAAAAGTCAGTAGAAGCAACCGCCTGGCATATTTTGAAATTTCCGATCTCATGATTACTTTTTTTTAAGCAGGTCCCTGGTAACATAAAAAATTGCCAGGAATACAGAACCTACAGACAGCGTGATTGTAAATGCCGGTTTTGTTTTAAGCCATTGATCCAGTTTTAATCCTCCGAAAGCCCCGGCAAAAATGATTGCTGCCATCTGGAAAGCCATTCCCGAGTAGCGAGCATAATTAGCCAGGCTCTTTTTCGGTTCATTTTGCAGGTTCATTCGAAATAGGCTTTACAATTCCGGAACCGGGAATCTCCATTTTGCAGGTCCCTGAGAATTTTGCTCCAGGCTCAATAGCAAGCTTACCGGTGGATATATCGCCGCTGAACTTTGCAGTTTCCTTCAGGGTAAGCAATTCAGAGACTTTTACGGTTGCTTTCACTTCACCTGAGAAGTCGGCGCTCTGGCAGATGATCTCACCTTCGATCCTGCCGGTCTGTCCCACAACAATTTTGCCTTTGCATTGGATATTTCCGGTTAGTGTTCCGTCAACCCTGAAATCGCCGTTTACGCTGATGTCACCTGTAACAACCGTGCCTGGTCCCATAATATTGATGGAAGGCATTTCTGGTTCTCTGTTCTTTGTCATAGTCAATTATTTTAACGGATAATTTTTCTCAAAGAATTTCTGATACTTTCGGATGTCTTTGTTCTTGTAAAGAACCGGATAATTTGTGACGGAAATCACAAAATCACTGTAATCCCCTGATGTTTCAAGTTTTGTGAAGATATACCTGCTGTCACGTATGCTGGCCAGGTATTGCATCGCAGCGTGTGCATCGTCAAATGGACTTACGGTGATCATTTCATCAGCATTGTCAAACAAAAGGCTGTTCACCTCGTAACTTTCCAGTCCATGGAATTTGGTGTTAAAATCTGCGATCTTGATCTTCAGCGCATTGATATCAACTTTACTGCTGTTCACAATCATTACATAAAAATGCACCGCTGTTGAATCAAACTTGTATATGGTTTCGGCCTGTTTTAGCATGGCCAGGGATGAGTCGGCAGGAGATTTGCCCGCAGGTGACCCGGTTCCGGATGCATTTGCAATTGAATTAAGGACATCCTGGGCAAGATTTGCAACAGGGCTGGCAGGGTATTCCAGTTGTATCTTGTTCAGGGCAACCAGCATTGAATCGGCCACTTCAATTTTGCCAAGAGAAAGCGCGCGAAGGTAGTCGAAACGGGGAAGCAGCGAAGTATCACTGGTATACTTCGCATGGGCCTCTGCAGTATTACTGATCACCATATAAAACTGCTGGTTATGGAAGGCTTTAAAGGTTATCTCGTACAATTTTGATATTTCTGATTTTTTGGATGCAAGTTCCTGAAGGTAATTCGGGTTGACCATCATCTTCGCATAATCAGTTTCAGGAAAACCGGTAAGCAACTGGGTCCTGTAATAATCAGCCTTCTGATCGTTCTTCAAATCTTTGTACAAGGTATAAAGTTCATAGTACGTCTGGGCCTTACGGGGAAAATCAGGATATCTCCTGACCAGGGTTTCAAAGCAATCGACAGAATGCCCGTAATCATTCAGGCCTTCTATGTATATAAAGCCTGCTTTATAATAAGCATCCATGACTTTTTTATTCGAAGCAGTAAGCTTTACTGTTGTCAGGGGAATATCCTGGCTGTAATATTTCCTGTCTTTCGGGTTGGTGGATCTCTGTTCCGGCTTTTTTTCTTTCGTAGTATCCCCGCCTTCTGAGCCTGCTGCTTTGGCAGTATCTACAGGGGGCTCGGTGTTCATGTTAGCGGCTATAGCCTTATCAGTCAGGAACCAGTTGTCTTCAAATTTTCTTCTGCCCCATTTCTTGGCAAAAGCAGAAAATCCGTTTGACATGGTGGCTGCATTATAAAAATACCACCGGCCCTGGCTTGAGACCGTGTTCATCGATTCTTCCTGGGTCGCAAACATCTGGTTTTGCTGCCTGGTCTGCTCTTGCTGTTGCTTTTTGACTTCCTCCGCAATATAATTTGAAACCAGCCTGTCTATCACTTTGTTCCTCTGGTCTTCGGGCATTGCAGCAAGTTTCTGCAGGCTGTCTTCCTTCTGTATGGTCTGCAGCTGCTTGACGAGATCGGTCAGGGTTTCAGTCTTTTTCTTGATGGCTTTAAAATTTGCAAAATCAGCGGGCAGGAACTGCATTGTGCTGTCGTAATATGCCTGGGCCTTGGGATAATTGGGGAAAGAGAAATAAATATCGGCAAGCTGGAGGGCCGAAATTGAGCGTTGGTAGTTGTTGTTTTTACTGGTGCCTACCGATTGGGTAAGATAATCAATAGACTGGATAGTATCTCTATCAGTGAGGGAGATCTGTGCCAGGGCGTAATAGATCTGGTCAAGGTAATCCTTGTTCTTCTCGTCTCTTAGCATCTTTTTCAGCTTTTTGACGATATAATCCCGGTCGTTTGACTTGGCGGTATAACACTGGGCCAGGTTTATTTTCGCGTTGAATTCCATCTCATAGGCAGTGGAATGCTTCAGTACCTCGGTATACATGGCTGCCGCCCTGTCGGGATCTTCCTGCTTCTGATATATCTGCCCGAGGATGAAATAAAGCCTGGTTTTCACTTTTACTTTTGGCTTCAATTCAAGAGCCCTGTTCAGGTAGGGCAGAGCGGCATCATAATTTTTCTGGAGAATAAAGGAATTTGCGTAGGCAAGGTTAACACCCAGTTCATATTTGGCCGGGGCTTCACCTTTGTTAATCCTGTTAAGCAACATATCGAGCATTGACTCGGCACGGTTGTAATCGCCGAGTTGTATATTGGCCATGGCCTGCCAGTACATCCCGTCGTATTTAATGTCGTTATCGTTGTAAGTTTTAATAACGAACTCAAAAGTTCGGCGGGCCATAGGGTAGTCCTTCTTGTAAAAATATGCTTTCCCGATTAGCATGTACGAATCGTCAATCCATTTACAGTATTCCTTGTGATTGAAATACATGGAATGTTTTTGTATTGTCTTTGAAGCCTTTTTGATGGCATTATCCGAAAACTGTGCTGCTTTGTTCCCTGTTTTATCCCCGAAGTTATATACCGGGATGACCAGAGAAAAGTTGTCTTTCATCTGTGCGTCATAATCCTTGATGCCCTGCCGCATCAGGTCCATGCCATTCCAGTAGACATTATAATGCGCAGTAAGGTTATGGTATGCTCTCCTTGTCCAGGTATTTTTCTTGGTAGAGCATGCGCTGAAAAAAAATGTACCGGCGAGCAATAAAAAAATTCCGGCGAGGGTGTATTTCTTCGTCGAGATCAAATCCTTGGTAATTAATATAGGTATAACTGTTAAACCGCAAAATTAGTATAATTTTACGATATTTGCAGCCGTTAAGCATAGAGTTCAGGTGAAATAGGATGGCCTCGCAAAAAGGAGAAAAAAAGAAACCAAGCTGGAAGGACAGGTTAAGGCACAAGTACCGTCTGGTTTTCATGAATGATGAGACCCTCGAAGAGAGGTTCACGTTCAGGCTTTCCCGCCTGAATGTGTTCATTGCCCTGGGGACACTGACCATTCTCCTGATCTTTTTAACATCCATACTTATAGCATTCACCCCTCTGAGGGAATATATACCGGGCTATTCAAGCGTTGGCCTTCAGAAAAAACTCTATGAACTGAACCTGAAAACTGATTCCATCGAAAAAGCTCTTGTTAGGAAAAACAGGTACTTCCAGAACCTGCGTGACGTGATAAACGGGAAAGACCTGTCGGAGAACAGACCTGTTGACAGGGATACGGTTCATAAATACAGTGACATCCGGCTTAAAAGATCGGCTGAGGATTCTCTTTTAAGGGTCGATGTTGAGAGCAGAGCGAAGTACAATTTATATAAAGCTGAACCAGGGGAGGTCACTTCCGCAGGGAAGGGGTCGATAGGGGGCGTGCTTTTTTTCACACCTTTAAAGGGTGTGATCACCAATGGTTTTGACGCCGCAAAAGGGCATTTTGCAGTAGACATTGTTGCCAAGGAAAATGAAGCTATAAAATCAGTTCTTGACGGTACTGTTATTTTTGCCAATTGGACACTTGAGACTGGCTATGTTGTTGCAATACAGCATTCCCAAAATATTGTCAGCATCTATAAACACAACTCGGCGATCATCGTTAAAGAAGGGGAGTTTGTCAATGCAGGTGAACCTGTCGCAATCATTGGTGAGACTGGGGAGTTCACCACGGGACCCCATCTTCATTTTGAGCTCTGGTATGAGGGGAAGCCTGTTAACCCTAAAGATTATATTTCCTTTTAAATGGGAGACACTGCTTTTCTGAAAAAACGCATCGCTCTTCTGGGATCAACCGGCTCTATCGGCCGTCAGACCCTTGATGTGATCAGGTCTAACCCTGACCTTTTCGAGGTGGAGGTGCTTACCGCCCAGAATAACTGTGACATTCTTATCCGGCAGGCTTTCGAATTCAATCCCAATGTTGTTGTAATAGGAAACCCTGCCTGCTATAACAAAGTAGCTGAAGCGCTGAAGTCTTTACCGGTTAAGGTTTTCTCAGGCGAAGATTCCATTACCCAGGTGATGGAGCTCGACAGTATTGACCTGGTCGTAAGCGCACTGGTGGGATATGCCGGGTTAAGGCCTACACTCAGGGCTATAGAATACAGTAAACATATTGCCCTCGCGAATAAGGAAACACTGGTCATTGCAGGGGACCTCGTGACGAAAAAAGCAATTGAAATGAATGTCATGCTTATCCCTGTTGATTCTGAACATTCAGCAATCTTTCAATGTCTTGCAGGCGAGGATCCCCGGACAGTTGAAAAAATATATCTCACTGCTTCAGGAGGGCCTTTCAGAGGGAAGACCAGGGAATACCTTAATGAAGTCGGCAAGGAAGCTGCCCTCAAACATCCGAACTGGAAGATGGGGAATAAAATTACAATCGATTCGGCTTCAATGATGAACAAAGGTCTCGAGGTCATAGAAGCCCGATGGCTTTTTGGCCTGCGGCCGGACCAGATCGATGTGATAATCCATCCTCAGTCGATCATTCACAGCATGGTCCAGTTCACCGACGGGGCCATGAAGGCCCAGATGGGATTGCCCGATATGAGGCTTCCTATCCTTTATGCCCTTGGATTTCCCGGGAGGCTTTCATCGGACTTCCCCAGGTTCTCTTTTATTGATTACCCCCAGCTTACCTTTGAAAAGCCTGATAAAGGTCTCTTCCGAAATCTAGATCTTGCATATCATGCTCTTGAAGAAGGCGGGAACATGCCCTGTATCCTGAATGCAGCCAATGAGGCTGCCGTTTATGCCTTCCTCAACGACAGGATACCGTTCCTTGAAATGCCCGATGTAATAGAACACTGCATGAATGCTGTTCCCGGCATCAAAAAGCCTTCCTATGAGGATTATGTTGAAACACACAAGGAATCGATAAGGAAAGCCGAAGAATTTATAATCAACATTCAAAATCATAAAGAAAAAAATTAATGGAAATATTCGTCAAAATCGTTCAGCTGCTCCTAAGCTTGTCAATACTTGTCATTTTTCATGAGATGGGGCATTTTATCGCCGCAAAAGTGTTCAAGACCAGGGTTGAAAAATTTTACCTCTTTTTCGATCCCTGGTTCTCACTGTTCAAAATAAAAAAAGGTGAAACTGAATACGGCGTTGGCTGGCTTCCGCTTGGAGGTTATGTGAAGATCTCCGGGATGATCGATGAATCGATGGATAAAGAGCAGATGAAGCAGCCTCCCCAGCCATGGGAGTTCAGGTCAAAACCTGCTTGGCAGCGCCTTATCATCATGCTGGGAGGGGTAACAGTGAATTTGCTCCTTGCAATAGCCATTTACATCATCATGCTGATGGCCTGGGGCGAACAATACCTGCCCACTTCCGCCCTGAAGTACGGGATATCTGTTGATTCTACAGGTTACCAGATGGGATTGAGGAACGGCGATAATATTATTTCGATTGATAATAAGGTTGTAGAAGACTTTGTAGCCATCCCCAAAACACTGGTGCTTGAAGAAGCCAAAACTATACAGGTGATACGCGACGGCCAAAAAGTCAATATAGTTATTCCTGACGGCTCCCTCAGTAAGCTTATCAAATACCAGTCAACCGATTTTTTATCATTCCGCATCCCCTTTGTGGTTGCTGATTTTAGTCCGGGGGCCCCTGCAAAGAAAGCCGGGATCCTTACAAATGACAGGATCATCGGGATTAACAACACCTTGTATCCTTTTTTCGGGGAATTCAGGAAGGCGATACAGCAATTCAAAAACAAGGAAGCCATCGTGATGGTCCTCAGGGGTAACGACACCCTGAGAATGAAATTAAACGTACCCTCCACAGGCCTGATAGGGGTTTATTCGAAGCCTCCCACCGATTACCTGCAATTCAGGACGAAATCCTTCAAAGGGCTGACTGCAATCCCTGCCGGGGTCGTCAAAGCTTTTCAGGGAGTGGGAAATTATGTGAAATCGATCAAATTGCTGTTCTCACAGGAGAAAGCTTATGAATCGGTTGGAGGTTTTATTGCCATAGGCTCCATTTTCCCATCCACCTGGGACTGGCAGGCATTCTGGCACCTCACAGCATTTTTATCCATTATGCTCGCGGTACTGAATGTACTGCCTATACCGGCTCTGGACGGAGGTCATGTGATGTTCCTGCTATACGAGATAATCTTCAGGCGCAAGCCAAGCGATAAGTTCATGGAATATGCCCAGATCGTGGGAATGGTGCTTCTTTTCGGCCTTCTGATCTTTGCGAACGGGAACGACATCATGAAACTGTTCAGGAAATAATGTGAATGTGCAATGTACCATGTACATGGTACATGGTACA
>CAIJYT010000017.1 GCA_903824935.1 uncultured Bacteroidales bacterium
CATTCGGCAAGGCAGATAAATACAGGCAGGAACAAATGAGCGAAAATGACATCCGGCTCAGGAGCGAATTCGTTCAGGATACGGCCAAGCTCAGTCAGATGATCACCGGGCTGATATATTATGCCTTGTTTACCGAGAACCTGTCGATGACGATCGACACCTGTCTTACGAGTTTCCAACTGCAGGGTTTCGATAAAAATCCTGCCAACACCGAAACCATTCATCTGCTGACCGACTACAATTCCTTCCTTAAGAACAACAACCCTACTATAGCCAACACCACACGGATGCTGGCCGCATTCCTGCTGAGGGATACCATCGCTCAATCTATGGATATTGAGAAAAACCTGAGAGATTTCTCAAATTATGTGAACCAGGTGAACCAGAAAGATTCGGTGCTTACCATGTCGCTGGCCAGGATTGACAGCTACCTTGTAGGTAATAAAACCCTTCAGAAAAAGGATGCAGAAATCAGGAATCTCAAGGCCATCAGGGACCAGCTGGTGATCAAATCAACCCAGTTCATGGCTCTCACTGGCAACAAGCAGGGACTTGGAGCCATGTTATCCTATACCATTCAGTCCCAGTCGCAGTTTTCAGGAATAGGAGCCCTCAACATAGTTACCGATGGAAGCAAATTAGTTCAATCAAAACTTGGAATTGAAGAAATTGTTCCTGCAAGGATCAATTCTTCAATCCTTTCCTCCGGTTTAAGCGCTTCAACCTCTTTGCAGGGAAGCATCAATGCCGAAAACAAGCTAGGCAATAACGGAGGTTCGGCCGTTTCAGCGAAAATGAACCTGGTTTACGTCTGCAGCAAAGAAAATCTGAGTGTTATTTTATATGATAAACCAAGCCTGAGTTTTATACTTGGTTCATCCGAAAAGATGATAGGGATACTGGGAATGGAAAAAATGAACGGCATCCTCTGTGGAACCGACCCCAGCCTTGGTGTACTTTGCGTTGTTTACGGGAAAATTTTATCCGTCACTTTGAATGCCGGCCTGTTAGCTAATCTGAGCAGCTCGCCCACACTCTGCGCAGCACTTTCGGCAGCAACCCTTAATGTAATTATTCCTGCAAAAGAACTTTCGGCTGTCGGCCTCAGTGCAAATGCTTTCGGCATCAATGCCCCTCTGCAGATGGGCTTTGGCAGCACACCAATTCTTGGTGCGATAAATGCAAACGTGAATCTTAAATCCCTGTGCAGTTCGAATGGATTTTACTCGGGCTTCGGGGCACTGCAGGCCACTTCTCTGAATTCAACTATGAATGTCAGATAATTTAACAAAAAAGACTTTCTTCCAACCCATATCCGAACCTGCAGCTCATGACCTAAAAAATCCTTGATGAAACACTTCTACGGATGCATTGCTGCCCTGTTCCTTATCTTGCAAACCCTGTCACTCTCCGGCCAGCATATCAATGTCACGCAATTCAAGACCGGCCGGCTCAGGCTGATTTACCTCGATAAAAACACATCCTATTTAGTTCCTCATACCGTGCGTTCCTTCGAGAACGCACTTTTGTTTCATAAACATTTCTGGAATTACGTCCCTTCCCAGGAAACCAGTATCCTCTTCAATGATTTTACTGATGTGGGTAATGGCGGCACCAGCGTGATCCCTAAAAATTTTCTGAACATTGCCGTTGCCCCTTTTGATTATACTTTTTCGGTCGTTCCTGCAAATGAAAGAATGCAGTGGCTGATGAGCCACGAACTTACCCACCAGGTGATGTGCGACAAAGCCTCCACCACCGACAGAGTGGTAAGAGGCATTTTCGGAGGAAAAGTTTATGTGGATGACCGTGACCCTGAATCAATGATCTTCAGTTATTTCACGACCCCCAGGTGGTATTCACCAAGGTGGTACCATGAAGGCATTGCAGTGTTTATGGAGACCTGGCTCTCGGGCGGGATTGGACGCGTAATGGGTGGTTACGACGAAATGGTATTCAGGACCATGGTAAGGGATTCCGCTTTTTTTTATAATGTGATCGGATTGGAGACTGAGGGGACTACCATCGATTTCCAGGTTGGCGTGAACTCTTACCTTTACGGCACAAGGTTCGACAGTTGGCTGGCTTATACCTATGGAGTTGACAAACTGAAGGCTTTTTATTCCAGGACCGATACCAGCCGGCGTTTTTATGCTTCCCAGTTCAGGCAGGTTTACGATATCAGGGTGCAGGATGCATGGAATCAGTGGATAAGCTGGGAGCACAGTTTTCAGAAAGCAAATATTGCAGAAATCACTAAACATCCACTGAGCAGGTACAGGCCTATCGGTCACAAATCCCTGGGCTCGGTCTCCTCCCAGCATGTCGACATTAAAGCGGGTAAGATGTTTGTGGCAGTGAACTACCCCGGCAAACTGGCCCATATCGCATCTATCGACCTTCGTACAGGTGAGGAGAAAAAGATATCCGCAGTCCCAAGCCCTTCATTATACTATGTGACTGCAATGGCATACGATGATTCCTCGAAAACCCTCTTCGTCTCAACACACAACAATGACTGGAGAGGGCTGAGGTCGGTCAACGCGGAAACAGGCGAAATCAAAGACCTCATCAAGTATGACCGTACGGGAAACCTGGCTTTCAACAGCCGCGACCATTCTCTCTGGGGTGTGCAGACCATGAGCGGCAGGACTTCACTTGTGAGGTTCATCCCTCCGTATAAAAAATGGGAGGAGCTGTATTCACTGCCATTCGGGAAAGACCTTTGCGACCTGGACATCTCGCCCGACGGCCGTTTTCTCTCGGGGGTAATCTCAGATGTGAGGGGCCGGCAGAAAATTGTCCTGTTCAACACCGGGGATCTCTTGCTGGGGAAGAAGGAATACACTGAGATCTATGAATTTGAAGATAACCCGGCAATGAACTTCGTGTTTTCCCCCGATGGGAAATATCTTTACGGAACATCATATTATACCGGTGTTTCAAACGTTTTCAGGATAGCGATCCAGACAAAAAAGCCACAGATCCTGACTAATGCCAGCAGCGGTTTTTTCAGACCTTTGCCGGTTTCGGCCGATTCCATGCTGGTTTTCGAATACACGTATAAAGGAATGGTCCCCGGAATGATGAAAATCGACACAGTGCCGGATGTTAATCCTATAACTTACCTGGGGCAGATGGTTTACATGAAGAACCCGGTTGTGAAATCATGGATGCTGCCGCCGCCTTCAAAGGTTAACCTGGATACGATAAAGGTCAGCGAAACCAAATACAGCCCGGTTAAAGAACTGAAACTTGCAGGTGCCTACCCCATATTCCAGGGCTATAAAAATTATATAGGATTCGGTTACCGCCTCAATTTCATGGACCCTATGATGCTGAACAGCCTGATCATTAAACTGAGTTTCACGCCTTACAGCAACCTGCCGCTCAAGCAGACCATTCATTTGGCAGTTGATTATACTTACTGGAACTGGACCTTCCAGGCACATTACAACTATGCCGATTTTTATGACATCTTCGGCCCCACCAAGTTCAGCCGGGCCGGGTATATGTTCTCGGGTAAATACAGCCATGTGTTTATGCGGATGAGCCCGGCCAGGACCGAATTGTACGTCAAACTCGCTGCCTACGGCGACCTTGAGACTTTACCCGGTTACCAGAATATCGAGTCTTCATATAAAGATATGTATATAGGAACCATCAACTTCCACCGCTCCTACCTGCGCAAATCCCTTGGGGCCATTGAGCCCGAACAGGGCTATGACTGGATGGTTTACGCATTCACAAGCTTTGCAAAGCAGACTTTTTATCCCCAGCTCATCAATAATTTTGACTTCGGATTTCTTTTGCCCATGATAAATTCAGCCCTGTGGTTCAGGACTTCAGTGGGTCAGTCCTTCGGCGAAACCGATAAGACCAACAGTTACTTTTATTTCGGGGGATTCGGGAACAACTGGGTTGATTACAGAAACCCTCAGCAATACCGCGAGATGCAGAGCTTCCCGGGGGTCCAGATAGACCAGCTTTCGGCAATGAACTATGCAAAGCTGACCACCGAGATCAACTTCCCTCCTATCCGCTTCAGGAAAGTCGGCCTCCTTGGTTTTTATTCAACCTATGCAAGGTTTTCGGCTTTCGGCATGGGTTTGTTTTCAAACCTGGCCAACAACCTTCCCAACACGAATTATTTCTCAACAGGAGCCCAGCTAGACCTTGAACTGGTTTTGTTTTCTCTTATCAAATCAAATCTCTCGTTCGGCTACTCACGAGCCTACGGCCCAATGCTGCCTGCCGACCAGTTTATGGTATCATTGAAATTATAAGGTATGTGGATGAGGGATCCCGGATAAAATCAGATATCCCGGTATTTAAGAAAGATCTTACGTGAAATCTCGCTTACCAGCCCGGTTTGCTGCTTCACATCCCTGCCCCTGGTCATAATGGTAAGAAGGTAAGGCTGGGAATTGTAATAAACTATGGCCGATTCTGAGAAATCCATATCGTAATTGATTCCCCTCTCACCAAACTTGTGGGCGACTGTAATGCCTTTTGGAATTTCCTTTACCATGCCTTCTTTGAAATTACATCCCGAAAGAAGATGCAGGCCATATGACGAGAGCTGCTCGTTGAGATAAGTAGCGTTGTAAAGTACCCTGAAAAATTTCGAATACTGCCTTGCCGTAATGGTGTATGTATTATTTTGCACCTCGTAAGGAGGGATGTCCAGATCCAGGAACAGCTTGCGATACCTGTCCTGGTCAATATGTGTCGAAAGAAGGTAAGTCGCATTATTGTCAGATTCATCTATCATGTAACGCAGAAGTTCCGCAACAGTATATTTCTTGCCGGGGGTTATAGAATCTCCCTTGAACTCCTGGGAAGGGAATCCGTTCTTAGGTTTCACATACAGGTATTCAGTTTTTAATACGCCGGGGTGTTCTTCTTCGGCCTTGAGATAATAAATCATTATAGGAACTTTCATAAGGCTTCCTGGCAAAAATCCGGCATCAGCGCCCAGGCACATCCAGTCGGAAGTGTTTAGATCTTTGAGGTAAACCGAGACCATGGTGATTTTTCCCAAATTTGCCCATTCGTTAATGGTCCTTGTAAGTTCCCATTTGAGGGATGAAAACCTGGGGGATTCAGCATTCAGTTCGGCAAGTAGCAGGGGATGAATAAGCTGTTTGCCGCTATTTTCCCTGAGAATGGTTAATTTTGACCCGGGTTCGGTGACAGATCCGATGGCCTGTTTCTTTGATGCCGAAACGTTTTTTACTGCAAAAATAATATTCAGGGCCAATGATATAATTAATATTATCAGAAGAGTGATCATACTAAATTTAAGTATGAACTTCCTTTTAAGACCATTAGAGGCAGCAGGGTGAGTTTGTACAGTTTTTTTCATACAAAAAAGAGGCAGAAAACCGCAGTATAATATAACATAACAGTAAAACTGTCTCTTTTATTACAATAGATAATAGAAAAGGTTGCCTGGTGTTGATAAATTTAATCTCTACGGGTCCATTCCCCCCGAGCCTGCTCAGGTCAGAATCTGATCCCGGTTGTTATGCTGTAACACTGCCTGTTAAAGTCGGCCCAGTAATGGTATGCCGGGGAGGAGGAGGTGACCTCGTTAAATGGTTTCACCCCCGGATCGCCGGTTGACAAAAAACTATACTGCACCCTGATATATGCATCCTTCCCCGGGTTGAACTCCAGTCCTGCAGAAGCGCCGAAAATGATAAAATCGGAGGTTTTCCCGGTATATTTGCTTCCGATTAAGATCTCTTTAGGATCATAGTACACTTCCCCTCTCAGGGCAAATGCAAATTTCGGCAGGAAATAATACTTTGCCCCGACCAGGCCCGAGACCATGGTTCCCTGCCTCACCGAATCCTTTTCTGTGCTTGAAACTTTCTGAAAAGCCATGTCACACTGCCCAATCAGGTTCCATTTCGGAGCAGGATTCCATGTTGCGTACAGGTTATTATATACAAGGTATTTGTAATAGGTTGCTCCGCTTTTCGCCATATTGCCCATTAAATTGTTGAAGCTTACAGTAAGATCTTCCGACGGATTATAATTTACATCCACGCCATACTGAACATGGATGTTTTTACCGTTTGGAAGTGAAAAGGAATTTCCCACCCAGCCTCCTGCGCTCCAGGCCTCATCGGGTGTTGTATAGGACAGGTAACCGCCTAAAACCGAGCTTGGTTCGAAGTATGTTCCAACCGTACAAGTACTTAAAAGGTTATTGATCGGCATGCTGGACTCCACGCCCAGGGGGCTGTCGAGGTAGCCAAAATCAATCCAGACTCCCTTGCCAAAGGTGAAGCCCAGTGAGGCTTCGGTGAGATAATTGGTCCACTGCGAGGTCGAACTTGAAAGGAGCAGCGGCTGGTCCCCTATCCTGAAATCCGCAGTCATCCTCGCCCAGTGATTATTATAGTTCATGGTGATGTCGAACATATTCACCCTGGCTTCATTGATATACGGACTGTTGGTCTGAAATTCGTAAGTATGCGAGGTGGGAATTGTCCCACCGATGTTTCCGACATAATACGCGTCGAGGTAAACCTGGAGGCTGAGCCCTGTCATCATGTGTTTTAACTTCCATTGTTCGACCTTGCTGAGAAGTGAGTCGAGTTTCTGGGACCTGGCAGGGCAGGCCATCAGAAGAAGCAGCAAAGGGATCACCAGTATCCTCATCGCCTGAGAGCAAAAAGCTTTGTTCATGCAAAAAATAATTCGGTTATAAATATACGAAAACGATCTTCCTGCAAACCGGTTAACATGACAATTTTGCCATTACTTTTGCATGGCACGGTAGTTGTCGAGATGAGCCTCATGCATTCAAATTAACTATGTTCATAAGCAAAACATCATACTTTCTGCTTTTTTTGCTCCTTATCATAAGAACTGCTTCAGGCCAAACCGGCGAAGTTAGGGGTAGAATTTTTGATCACAAGAATAACCAGGGAATACCATTTGCCAATATTATTGTCGATGGCAAACCTTCACTCGGAACGACTACCGATACAGGCGGGAATTACATATTAAAAAAGGTTGATCCCGGCTATATCAGGCTCCAGGTCTCGGTATTAGGCTACGAAAGAAAAACCACTGTGGATTTCCTCGTTACGAAATCCCATCCTGTTTTTTTTGATGTTGCACTGGAAGAAACTTCGGTAAACCTGGAGACTGTGGTGGTAAGGCCTTCTATCCTGGAGCGGAAAGAGGAAAGCCCTCTGTCGGTGCAGTCCCTCAGTATCCAGGAAATAGAAAAGAGCCCCGGAGCGAACAGGGATATCTCAAAAGTCATTCAATCCCTCCCGGGGGTTGCTCAGACTGTATCTTACAGGAATGATATCGTCGTCAGGGGAGGCGGCCCCGGCGAGAACAGGTTCTACCTTGACGGGGTTGAGATACCTAATATCAATCACTTTGCCACCCAGGGATCCTCGGGCGGCCCGGTAGGGATCATCAACGTGGATTTTATCCGCCAGGTAGACCTGTATTCAAGCGCATTCCAGGCCAGCCGCGGGAATATGCTTAGTTCCGTCCTTGAAATGACACAGATCGAAGGAAACAAAGACAAGTTCGGGGGACGGTTTACCATCGGGTCAAGCGACATCGGCCTTACCCTGAATGGTCCTATTGGTAAAAAATCCACCCTGATGGTTTCGGTAAGGCGTTCGTACCTGCAATTCCTTTTCAGTGCGTTGAAACTCCCTTTCCTGCCCACCTATAATGACTACCAGCTCAAATACAAATGGAATATTACACCTAAAGACCAGATCTCCCTCATCTCAATCGGTTCGCTCGATAATTCAAAACTTAATACCGGGATAAAAAACCCTGATGAAAACCAGAAATACATACTGGGTTACCTGCCCGATTATTACCAGTGGAGCTATACCATCGGCCTTGTTTACCGTCATTTCCGCAGAAGCGGGAACGATACCTGGGTGCTGAGCAGGAACATGCTTAACAATGAGGAAACAAAATATTCGGGGAACATTGAAATTCCCGACAGCCTGATCCTGAGCGTAAAATCACAGGAAATTGAAAACAAATTCAGGTATGAAGGGGTTACCGACCTTCAAAGCTGGAAGATCACTTACGGAGGGGGACTGGAATATGCCAAATATACGAATCACACCTATCAGAAGCTTTACCTGCTCGATTCAGTAAGGCTGCTTGATTATAATTCCTTTCTTGATCTGTGGAAGTACTCGGCTTTCGGCCAGGTCAGTAAAAGCATGTTCGATGAGAAACTGCAGCTTTCACTGGGATTGAGGTTCGACGGGAATACCTATTCCCCCAAAATGAGTAATCCTCTTACTCAGTTTTCGCCCAGGTTTTCAGCATCCTGGCAGTTTTCAAAAGGCTGGTTCCTGAATTTCAATACGGGCCGGTATTACCAGCTCCCGGCATACACTACACTTGGGTTCAGGGATAACAAGGGCAGGCTGGTGAATGACTCTTTGGGGATAAGATATATTTCCTGCGATCACGTGGTCCTGGGCATGGAATACCAGTATAAATCCAATGCGAAAGTCTCACTGGAAGGTTTTTACAAGTATTACCAGCATTATCCCCTCTCGCTATATGATTCGGTTTCCCTGGCAAGCAAGGGCAGTGATTTCGGGATCACCGGCGATGAACCTGTGGTACCCGATTCCAGGGGAAGGGCTTATGGTATTGAAGTCCTGTTCAGGGATATTAACCTTTTCAAATTCAATATTATCCTCTCCTACACCTTTGTCCGCAGCGAATTCACCAATTACAGCGGGGCATATATTCCTTCTTCCTGGGACAACCGGAACCTGTTTAATTTTACCGTAAGCAGGAAATTCAAATACAACTGGCAGACCGGTATTAAATTCAGGTATGCAGGCGGGGCTCCTTACACGCCCTGGAATTATGAAAAATCAAGCCTGGTCGCAGCATGGAACGTGCAGGGCCGGGGTTACCTTGATTATTCCCAATACAATTCGCTGAGGCTGCGCGATTTTTACCAGCTGGACCTGAGGATTGACAAGGCCTTTTATTTCAAAAAATGGTCTCTTATGTTTTACCTCGACATCCAGAATGTGCTGAATACAAAATCCCAGCAACCCGACATCCTGGTCAACACTCAACCCGACGGGAGCATTAAGACTTACGTTGACACGCAGGGGAACCTCAGGTATGACCTCAGGACCATTCCGAGCTCGGCCGGAACTATTGTTCCTGCTATCGGGATCATGGTCGACTGGTGATCTCTGTTTGTCTGTTTTAATTTTATTTCGTAGTTTGGCCGGTGAAATTAAATCCGGACCCTATGAAAAAGATGTTCATTATCATTTTTGTGCTGATGGCTTTAATCACTCAAGGCCAAACAGGTAACAAAACCAAGAATAAAAGCAAGGATAAATCTTCTGAACCGGCAATGGTTCCCGCGCCAAAGCCTCAAGAACCACCCCCTCCACCTCCACCACCCCCTCCCAGGAAAGAAAAATGCTGTAACTGGATCGCTTCAGTAAAGGTTTTAAAGAGCTGGGGATACATTGATACCAGTGGCGTCTACCAGATCAACCTGCAGTTCGATGATGTTGAAAATTTTTACGACGGACTTGCACGGGTAAAGAAAATGCACGACTGGGGATATATCGATACGAAAGGGATGTATGTTATCAACCCTCAGTTTGACGCGGCCCAGGATTTCAGCGAAGGTCTTGCAAGGGTTTATAAGTTCAAAAAATGGGGCTACATCGATAAAAAAGGAATGATAGTGATCGATTACCAGTTTACCGAAGCCTTTGATTTCCATGATGGGTTGGCGAGGGTAAGACATGGCCTTTCCTGGGGTTATATCGATACAAAAGGCAAATTTATCATCAATCCTCAGTTTGCTGCCCTCGGGGAATTTGCCGAAGGCCTTGCCAAGGCAAAATTAGGCAAGGAATGGGGCTTTGTTGATCAGACCGGGCGCTGGGTGATCAGCCCCCAATTCGCCGATGTGGAAGATTTTCACGAAGGTTATGCAAGAATAAGAAAAGGAACCCAGTGGGGTTTTATTGATAAAACAGGGGCCTATGCAGTCAGCCTTCAGTTCGAAGCCGCAGGTGATTTTTACAACGGCATTGCCAGGGTCAAAAAACAGCATGAATGGGGTTATATTGACGACAAAGGGACATGGAAAGTAAATCCCCAGTTTGAGGAAGCCGGAGACTTTATTGAAGGGCTTGCAAGGGTCCGTAAAGGCCATGCCTGGGGTTATATCGATGCAACAGGCAGCTATGCCATCAACCTCCAGTTTGAAGGGGCAGAGGATTTCTGCGGTGGGACTGCAAGAGTAAAAAAGGTGACCAAATGGGGTTTTATTGACAAGACCGGGAGGTACATTACCAATCCCCAGTTTGATGAAGCCGGAGACTTCAGTCATGGTTTTGCCAGGGTGCGAAAAGCCACCAAGTGGGGCTATATCAACAACGCCGGAAGCATCATTGTAAATTATATGTATTATCAATGCGGCAGCTACAGCAAGTGATTACAGGCTGAAGCTGCTATAAATAAATTGGTATTACCACAAAAGCAGAGCCCTTTTCCCGGATTCCGCAGCAAGCTACCGGGAATTTACCGGGAAAGATTATAAAATAATTAAAAAAAATCCCTTTTTTCTTGCAAAAGGGATTTTTTTTGTATTATCTTTGTTATGTATTTATTAGGATTCGTTCATAATTCATTCAAATTAACATAACATAATATGAGGCATCAGAAAAATCCTGGCCTTATCCTGAGTGAGCTTACTCTCGAATTGGTCCCCCGCCAACCTGCCGTTTACGCAATCCTGTCCGATGGAGAATCCGGTTCAAGCAATAAACGCTGCAGGTATGTGGGTTTCACCGAAAACCTCAGGGATTCGGTACTGCAACATTTCCAGCCCGGTGAGCCTATTGTGCCTTTACGGTATTTCATGCTTTCTTCAAAGCTGAAATACCTGCTTTATGAACTTCTTCCTACCAGCGATAAAAGCATTTTGTACAAGAAGACTGAAGAGTGGATGGAAGAGTTTAACATGGTTTCTTCCTCCCAGGAGAAAGAAGATGCAGCTCAATTGCATTTTGCATAAAGATCAGGCGAAATTTTGATTTTATAAGAAATCTGCTTATCTTTGCAGCGGATTTAATTTGATTCAGTGATGACGAGGGGGCGAAAGTCCCCTCGTTTGCTGAATAAAGCGGGGTAACCTTGCCGCATCGCGGAATTCTTGAACAACCCGCTACTTTATCCGAAGTCATTAATAATATGATAACTGAGAAGCAGCTTACAGGCCTGATTGAAGAGTACTTTAAGGGATCCGACAAATTTCTGATCGAGCTTAACCTTAAACCGTCGAACCGCATCATGGTATTCATTGACGGGGATCATGGTGTACTCATTGAAGATTGCCAGAAACTGAGCAGGTATATTGAACAGGCTCTTGACCGCGACACTGAAGATTTCGACCTGACGGTATCTTCGGCCGGGGCCGACAAGCCATTTCGCGTACTGAGGCAGTACCAGAATCACCTTGGAAAGGTTCTTGATGTGGCTACCGTTGACGGCATGAAACTGCAAGGTCTTCTGATGCTGGCAAATGAGGAAGGAATTAAAATTGAACAAGAGATAAAAAAATCTAAGAAAGAGATTGAGAAGCAGGAAGTGGCGTTGAAATTTGCTGAAATAAAATCTGCGAAAGTCATTATAAGCTTTAAAAAACCCTGATTTTGCTTTTCGCCATTTCGCTTTTCGCTATTTAATATTGTAAAAACTAAAATCATCATAACAGTACCCCAATGGAAACTTTAAACTTAGTCGAAACCTTTTCGGAATTCAAAGAATTCAAGAACATCGACCGTGAGACCATGATGCGTATCCTGGAAGAAGTCTTCAAGCATATGCTTTCCAAAAGGTTCGGATCGGCCGATAATTTCGACATCATTGTAAATATTGACAAGGGTGACCTTGAAATCTGGAGGAACCGCACAATTGTCGAAGACGGAGCAGTCGAAGATGAGAATACTTCAGTAGCTTATTCCGATGCCATCAAGATCGAACCCGATTTTGAAGTGGGAGAAGAACTTTCGGAAGAGATCAAACTTGTTGATTTCGGAAGGCGAGAGATCCTGGCTATTCGCCAGAACCTGATCTCGAAGATACAGGAGTATGAAAAGAACAACATCTACCTTAAATACAAGGATAAGATAGGCGAGATCATCTCGGGTGAAGTATACCAGGTGTGGAAGAAAGAGATCCTGGTCCTTGACGACGAAGGGATAGAACTCATCCTTCCCAAATCGGAACAGATACCCGTCGATTTTTACCGCAAGGGTGATACCATCCGGGCTGTTGTTTCGAAAGTAGAAATGAAATCTAATAATCCAGTCATCATTCTCTCCCGCACTTCGGAAGCCTTCCTGGAAAGGCTGTTTGAGGCTGAAGTCCCCGAGGTTTTTGACGGGCTTATCCAGATTAAAAAGATTGTCCGCGTACCGGGTGAAAGAGCAAAGATCGCTGTTGAATCATACGACGACCGTATTGATCCTGTCGGTGCATGCGTCGGAATGAAGGGTTCCCGTATTCACGGCATCGTGAGGGAGCTTAAAAATGAGAATATTGACGTGATCAACTTCACGACCAATCCTTCCCTTTATATCCAGCGCGCACTAAGCCCTGCAAAGGTTACTTCGATCATCATCAACGAAGAAGAGAAAAAAGCTGATGTTTATATGAAGCCCGACCAGGTTTCACTTGCCATCGGTAAAGGAGGTTTTAACATCCGCCTTGCAGGAAGGCTTACAGGGTATGAAATAGACGTTTACCGCGATACTGACGTTGATAACGAAGATGTGGATCTCGTCGAATTTTCCGACGAAATCGATCAGTGGATCATCGACGAGCTCAAGACCATTGGATGCGA
>CAIJYT010000018.1 GCA_903824935.1 uncultured Bacteroidales bacterium
ACCTACCCTTTATAGAATGGGAACTTCACAACGTGGGCTTTCAGCACTTTCTCTCTTACTTTCACATAAATCGTTGAGCCTTCTTTTGATAGCTCAGCAGGGACATATCCCATTCCAACGGGGAATTTTAAGGTAGGTCCCATGGAACCCGAGGTAACCTCACCTATCCTGTTCCCGGCTGCATCGGTGATATCGTAACCGTGGCGGGGTATCCCCTTGTCGTCCATCACGAAGCCGACCAGGCGGTGTTTTACGCCTTCGTTCTTCTGCTTTAATAAATATGCCTTATCAATGAAGTCCTTGGCATCGGTGAACTTGGTGATCCAGCCCAGGCCTGCTTCAATGGGTGAAGTGGTATCGTTGATATCATTCCCGTAAAGGCAATATCCCATTTCGAGGCGGAGAGTGTCGCGAGCGGCCAGGCCAATCGGCTTAATGCCGTATTCTTTCCCGGCTTCGAATACCGCTTCGAAAATTTTCGCTGCATCTTCGTTGGCCATATAGATCTCGCATCCGCCTGAACCGGTGTAACCCGTGGTAGCGAAGATCACATCCTTAACACCTGCAAAAGTGAGCTTTTTAAAGGTGTAATATTCCATGTCGGTGATAGTTGTATCTGTCAGCTTCTGCATGGCTTCCAGGGCCTTAGGGCCCTGTATGGCCAGCTGGGCGATCTCATCCGAAGCATTATACAATTCGGCGCCCATCTTATTGTTCTTATTGCACCAGGCCCAGTCTTTGTCAATATTAGCGGCGTTCACGACAAGGAGATACGTAACGTCGTCCACCTTGTAAACCAAAAGGTCATCAACGATCCCGCCCTGCCCGTTGGGGAAGCACGAATACTGCACCTTGCCGGGGACAAGCTTTGACGCATCGTTTGATGTGACCCACTGAACAAAATCAAGGGCTTTCGGGCCTTTCACCCAGAACTCGCCCATATGTGAGACATCGAAAACACCAACGCCCTTGCGAACCGTTTCGTGTTCTTCAATAACTCCTGCATACTGCAGGGGCATGAGATATCCTGCAAATTCAACCATCTTGGCTCCCATGGCCTCATGGAACTTGGTAAAAGCTGTGTTTTTCATTATAGCGATTTTTGAAATGTCGGAGGAAAAAGCAAATTTAGGAAAATTCTCCACCTTATCCTTGCCCTGTTCACATTTTATAGACATTGTTTATAATTGAGCAGGATTATTTACTTTTGATGACGCTATGAACATTTTATCTCTCCGCAGGAACACCCCCAGAGGCATCATCTGGCTTATCGATTTACTTATCGTGCTGGGTTCAATCTTACTTGCATACCTGCTCAGGTTCAACTTTGACATTCCGGCCAGTGAAAGCAAACCCTTTGCTATCCTGATCCCATGGATACTGGCTGTGAGAGGTATCAGTTTCGCTGTCTCCCGCACCCATGCCGGCCTGATCCGTTATACCAGCACTGCGGATGGCCTCAGGGTGGTTGTTACGCTTCTCGCAGGAAGCGCCGTGCTTGGGTTAACCAACATTGTCACCTGGTTCACCATGCACTGGTTCATGATACCTACCACCATCATCGTGCTTGAGTTCCTGATCACCTCGGTAGGCATGATACTTTTCAGGACCATTGTAAAGATCGCCTGGCTTGAGTTCCAGAACCCCGGAGGCCAGAGGGTTGACGTGATCATTTACGGCGCCGGCGAGGAAGGCATCAATGCAAAGCATGTGATGGACCGCGATGCTGCAACAAGGTATAAGGTGATCGCCTTTATTGACGAGGATAAGGGGAAGCAGCATAAGAAACTTGAAAGGGTGGACATCCATCCCCCTTCTAAGCTGGAGTCTTTGCTGAGTGACCGCACGGTTGCCCAGCTCATCCTTGCATATCATCCCGTTGATGCGGCATACAAGCAGGAGCTTGTTGATCTCTGCCTCAAATACGACACTAAAGTCCTTGCGGTACCTCCCGCGATCCACTGGGTCAACGGACAACTCAGTTTCTCCCAGATCCGCCTTGTAAATATTGAAGACCTGCTCGAGAGGGATGTGATAGAACTCAATATGGAGGAGATCAGCAGGTACCTTCATAATAAAGTCGTGATGATCACCGGCGCAGCAGGTTCTATAGGTTCCGAGATCGTGCGCCAGGTGGCAAAGTTCGGGCCCACCCGCCTGGTACTGGTAGATTATGCCGAAACCCCTCTTCACAGCCTCGAACTGGAATGCAGGGAGTCTATCCGCGGCACCGAAATTGACTTTATCCTGGGTAATGTTTGTAATGTACTGCGGATGAGGTCGCTCTTTGAGCAATACAAACCCGAAATCCTCTTTCATGCTGCAGCCTACAAACATGTCCCGGTGCAGGAAGCCCATCCCGGCGAAGCCGTCTTTACCAATGTGCACGGTACCCGCGTTATGGCTGACCTTTCAATGGAATTCGGGGTGAGTAAATTCATTATGATCTCTACGGATAAGGCAGTGAACCCCACCAGCGTAATGGGGGCGAGCAAGCGCATCGCCGAGATTTACTGCCAGGCCATGAACAAACTTAACAAGACCTCGTTCATCACCACCCGTTTCGGGAATGTGCTCGGGTCAAACGGATCGGTGATACCTCTCTTCAGGCAGCAGATAGAAAAAGGCGGGCCGCTTACGGTTACACATCCCGAGGTCACAAGATTTTTCATGACAATCCCGGAAGCCTGCCGACTGGTGCTCGAAGCCGGCGCGATGGGAGAAGGAGGTGAGATCTATATTTTCGACATGGGCAAACCTGTAAAGATCATCGATCTTGCCAAACGCATGATAAAGCTTTCAGGACTGGAACCCGGCAAGGATATCATGATAGAATATACAGGCATGCGGCCGGGCGAAAAGCTGTATGAAGAGCTGCTTGACCTCCACGAGAACACACTGCCCACGCATCATCCCCTGATCATGATAGCAAAAGTAAGGGAGCAGGATATTGATCAGGTACGTTCTGATATTGACGAACTCGTGAACCTTTCTGCCGGGGCCGGAGATACGGATGTGGTGCGGAAGATGAAACAGATAGTCCCGGAATACAAAAGCCAGAATTCGGTTTACGAAGCACTGGACAAAAATTAAATAGCGAAGTAGCGAAGTAGCGAAGTAGCGAAAGTTTTCCTTAGTAATAATCGACATATTATTTCGCCATTTCGCTACCTCGCTACTTCGCTACTTTGTTTTTTCGCCACTTATGAAAAAAATGCCCGTCATCCTCGGTCCTACTGCCTGCGGGAAAACCGCGGTGGCCGCCCGTCTCGCGTATGAGATGGACGGCGAAGTGATCTCGGCCGATTCAAGGCAGGTTTATCGTGGAATGGATATCGGTTCAGGAAAGGATCTCGGTGATTATATCGTTGAAGGCCGGCAGATCCCTTACCACCTGGTCGATATCGCAGAACCAGGTTACGAGTACAACATCTTCGAGTATCAGAGGGATTTTACCAAAGCTTATGGTGATATTGTTAAGCGGGGTAAACTTCCAGTGCTTTGCGGCGGCAGCGGGATGTACCTTGAAGCCGTGCTCAAAGCTTATTCTTTGCCCGAAGCCCCCTCAGACCACGGCTTTGCCAGGCTGATGCAATCCATGGATGAGCATGCCCTGCTGCACGAACTCAGTCAATTTAAGAAACTCCACAGTACAACAGATACCGTTGATCGCAACCGGATGCTTAGAGCATTGGAAATAGAGATTAAGCGCAGGGATGAAAAAGTATCAAATAGCGAAATAGCGAAATGGCGAAATAGCGAAATAAAAACATCATTTCAATCTATCATTTTCGGTATAAATCCCGGGCGGGAAACCGTGCGTCAGCGTATCACTTTACGGCTGAAGTCAAGGCTTGAAGGAGGCATGATAGATGAAGTGAGGCGTCTCCAGGACCAGGGAGTCCCTCCGGCTCGCCTGAAAGCATACGGGCTTGAATACAAATACCTCGCCCTCCATCTCGAAGGCGCATTGAGCTATGACGAAATGTTCAGGCTTCTCAACATCTCCATCCACCAGTTCGCCAAACGGCAAATGACCTGGTTCCGCCGCATGGAGCGACAGGGCATGAGAATACATTGGATCGAAGGCGACCTGTCATCCGAAGAAAAAGTTAAAAGGATAAGGGAAATAATTGGAAGTAGCGAAGTAGCGAAATAATTTCATTGACTGCCGACTGCAGACTGCCTTCTACAGCATTCCTGCCTGCCTCATGATCTCGGCAAGCTTTGGCTGGGATTTGGACAATTCCCTCAGTACCGTCTTAATTTTTTCCTCCTCTCGTTTCATAGGCGCAAGTGAGAGTTTCCTGTCCCAGAATGCAAACCCGAAAACACTAAATATCATGGTCAAAAAAATACCGATGATCGCCCACAGAAAGTTAAATAGCTGATCAAATCGCTTGTCCATATTTTCAAACCGGGTATTGACTGATTCAAACCTGGCCTTCATTTCAGCTTTAACTGCATCCAGATTCTGTTCCGTCCGGATAATCCTGTCCCGGTCATCCAGGGTGAACGGCACCTCCCTATTTTCAGCCTTTACAAAAACAGGCAGAAGCATTAATAAAACAGAAGCAATTCTCAAAATCTTTCTCATAGTCTCACGGATTAAATTACATTCCTTAATCCGCCCACATTGCAAAAGTAATACAGATCTGCTGAAATTATTTGAACATGCCGTATTATTATAAAAAAACCGGCTCCATCAGGAACCGGTTTTTCGCTATTGCGCTATTTCACTACTTAGTCTTATCCGGGAACGGCGGCATACCGGGCAGTTCCTTCGGCAGGTTCTTCAGCTCGGCTTTCATCTCATCAATGGCCGCATTCAGCTGCTGGTCATCACCTGCATATTCCTTTGCCGGGTCATTGTCGACCACGATATCCGGATCAACCCCGTGGCCTTCTATGATCCATTCCTTGCCGTCGGTGCTGTATGGCGCAAATTCGGGTCTCATCATGCTCCCACCGTCAACAAATGGCAGTGAACCGCGGATGCCCACAACGCCTCCCCAGGTCCGGAGACCTATAGCTTTCCCTATCTTCAGTTTCTTGAACTGGTATGGAAAAAGGTCACCGTCGGATGCAGAATAGTTGTCGATAAGAATGCACTTCGGTCCTACCTGCATTTCCAGTCGGCCCGGGACAGGTTCGGTGTTCCTCGACATGGTCATCATTGTCATTTCGCGGTTGAGGCGTTCGATGATCATAGGCGAAACATTGCCACCGCCGTTGCCCCTGTCGTCAATGATAAGGGCACGCTTGTTCAGCTGGGGATAGAAATGTTTCACGAATTCATTGAGGCCTTCGGCGCTCATGTCGGGAATATGGATATAACCTACTTCACCGTTGGTAGCATCGCTCACTTTTTTGATATTGGCTTCAACCCAGTTGTAATAATATAGCTTGGCTTCGTCATCGGTAGGAACGACAAGGGTTTTACGCGCGCCATCCGGCGAAGCCTTTGCATTTACTGTAAGTTCAACCTGGTTCCCTGCCGTATTCACTAGTGCTTCGTAAATGTCGTTCATGTCCTTGGTGGGCTTGCCGTTGATGGCAATGATGAAATCACCTTCCTTGACATCAACACCAAGTTCCGTAAGGGGTGAACGTTCTTCGCGGCTCCAGTTCTCTCCTTTGAGAATTTTATCAATATGATAATACCCCGATCCGTCGCGGCTGAGTTTTGCTCCAAGCAATCCCAATTTGATGCGTTTGGGTTCGGGCCTGTCACCGCCGCTCACATAAGAATGGCCAATGCTGATTTCTCCAACCATCTCGCCCAGCACATAAGTCAAGTCATAACGGCTGTTGATATAAGGCAGCAAGGGTTCATATTTCTTTTTCACAGCATCCCAGTTTGCGCCCTGCATATTGGGTGCATAGAGGAAATATTTCATCTGCCTCCAGGCTTCATTATAAATCTGGGCCCATTCGGATTTCAGGTCAACAACCAGCTTCATATTTGAAAGGTCAGCCCAGTCTTTCACTTCGACCTTGCCGCCTTTGGGCAGATCGACAACTGCGTACTTACCCATGGCGCCAACCATCATTTTCTTGAAATCGGCAGAGATATCATAGGTGAAGTAATCGCCAAGTATGGTTTCCTTCTTATCTTTCAGGTTGAACATGGCAAGCCCGCCCTGTCCGCGGCGCCCACCTTTGACGTAATATACATTGTCGCCAACAGCCGAAACCCCGTAATAATTTGAAGCATCGACCGGCAATACTACGATGCGGTCCATAAGCCCGTCCAAATCGATTTTCACATCGGGAACAACATCTTTCTTTTCGTCTTTCTTCACATCCTTTTTATCATCTTTTTTGTCTGCGGATGGCTGATCGGGTTTCTCATCCTTTTTCACTGCCACTTCATCATTCTCGTATGCGAATGGATTGGGTGTTGCCTTGGCAAGGGTCACGAAATAGATCCTCGTCATATCACTGTAACTATGGTTCCATTCGGTATTTGAGTAAGTAGGATTGAAATCACGGTTAGAGGTAAAGAACAGGTATTTGCCGTCATTGCTGAAAGCGGGGTCGCCCGAACTGTACCATGCATCGGTCACCGCGGTTTTCTTCTTAGAGGCAAGCTCATAAATGTATACTATGCCGAACGAACGGCGGTCGGGATAAGCATACGTGATCCATTTTGAATCGGGGGACCAGGAGTAGTTGTTGAACTCCCAGGCTTTGGCCTGGTCAACCACCGTGACATCCTTCGAATCGATATCCACATACTGCAGTCTCAGCATTTTATCGGCCCATAAAAGTTTTTTGCTGTCGGGCGACCATGAAACAGAATATTTATAGGTATCTGCATTTTTAGTAAGCTGGATCACATCTCCCGTTCCATCCTGCTTTTCGATGAAGATCTCGTCCTCACCGGTGCGGTCGGAAATGAAAGCGATATACTTTCCGTCGGGCGACCAGGCTACGTCGCGGTTATGAACACCTTTGGTCTGGGTGATATTGCGGGTAATCCCGCTCTTTGCAGGTACTGTCCAAACATCACCGCGTGCATCGAAGGCAAGGCGCTTGCCGTCGGGCGAAATTGAAGATGAATTGATGAACTTGCTTGCATCTTTCAGCTGGTTCCTCCCGGTGATGAGGTCATTGGCGATATTGACAACAACCTTGTTGTATTTCTGGGTGGCCAGGTCGAAGACGTAAAGGAATCCACCGTTCTCAAAAATAATCGAATTGTCGCCCAGTGAAGGGAACTTGATGTCAAACTCTGTGAAGTTGGTCACCTTTTTGGTTTCTTTTGTTTTCAGGTCGTAAACAAAAAGGTTCATGATGCGGTCTCGGTCCGAAGCAAAATAGATCTTGTCGCCGGTCCACATCGGGAAAATATCCTGGGCAGGATTATTCGTGACGTTAACAGTTTCTTTGGATTTGAAATCGTAGATCCAGATATCGTCGGCCATGCCCCCGCGGTAATACTTCCAGGTGCGGAATTCGCGGAAAACGCGATTGTAGGCAAGTTTTGACTTATCGGGCGAATAGCTGCAGAATCCACCGGCCGGCAATGGAAGTTCTTCGCTGAGCCCTCCCTTGACGCTGGTGATAAAAAGCTGTCCTTTGAAATCATTGAAGGTTTGCTTGCGCGAACGGTAAACGATGTTTTCATTGTCTTTCCAGGTCATCACGACATTGTTCGGGCCCATGCGGTCCGATACATCATCGCGGTTCAGGGTAGCCGTATAAGTGAGGCGTACAGGTACTCCGCCATCCGCAGGGATAATATACACTTCGGTATTCCCGTCATACTGGGCGGTGAAGGCAATCTGTTTTCCATCGGGTGAAAAACGGGCGAACATTTCGAACCCGTTCTCGTCGTTGGTCAGTTTACGGGCAGTGCCCCCGTTCTTGTCGACCGTGTAAAGGTCTCCGGCATAGGTAAATACAATCTGGTTCCCGTGAATGGCGGGAAAGCGCATAAGCCTTGCCTCGGTCTGGGCTGCAACGAGCCCGATAAGCAATATGGCAAATAAAGTCAGGCTGATTTTTTTCATATGATTTTGGGGATTAATGAACATCAGGAAATTAAAAAGCAAATTTATTGATTTCAATGTATCAGGCGGCAGAAATCGGTGAAACCCGCGGAAAAGTCGTTGAGACACATTTATTCTTGTAATTTCTGCGGATGAGTGAGTGGGTAGTCCCCGCGTTTTTGGATTTTGCGCAAATCCTTCCGCACTGCCGGTGGAAATCAGTTTTGATCCGCCCTGAAACCTGTATAATTTTGGATCGTGAAAGACATCAAACATCAGAAAACTAAAAGAAAGAGATATCATGGAAACAAAAATTATCAAGGGAGAAATGATCAGGGATCAGATCTTCGGGGAAGTTAAAGCTGAGATTGCAGGCCTGATGTCACATAATGACATAGCCCCCTGCATCGCTTTTATAGGGTTCAATTGTGTGCCCCTGTCCAAATACAATATACCTATGCATATTCAGATGGCCCGGGGCGTGGGGTTGAGAGTGGTAACCGAAATTCTGCCCGATGAGGCGACAGAAGACGAGATATTTGCGGTGATCGACGGTCTGAATGCAAATCAAGACGTTCATGCAATCGTATTGCTTCAGCCACTGCCCGAGCACCTCAACCCGGTGAGGATAGTGAACCGTATCGACCCTGTAAAGGAAGTGGAGGGTTTTCATCCGCAGAACATGATAAATACAATGATACCCGACCTTAAAGCCGGCAGGTATCCGATGTGCCTGCCTACGGCTCTTTATGAAATGTTCAGGGAAGCTGAGTTTCGCATCCCCGATGATAGCGAGTGGGTTTTTGTTCTTGACGATGGCTTCATGACCAATGCTCTCACCCGTATGATCGTCAGGTCGGCAGCTTCGCTAGTAGTTCCCAGGGACAGCCCTGTGATGTTTATCAATAAAAACTCGGCACATCTTGCCGATCATATCAGGAGGGCTGATTTCCTGGTCGTTGTGACTAAATTTCCCGAATACATTCAGGCTGAATGGATAAAGCCGGGGGCCTGTATCATCGACATTTATTCAAACCTGGTAAAGGAAGTTCCCTCAAAGGCAGATCCTTCGAAACTGGTGCCTGTTATCAGGGGAGGGATCAATGTGGCTTCAGTGACAGGTATTGCAGCTGCCTTATTACCCATCCCGGGAGGCCTGATGACAGTAGTCATGGCAATTTTATTCAGGAATACTGTCCAGGCTTATAAAAACCGTCAAAACCAGCTTACTCGCCCCGTTCAATCCTTTGCCTGAGGACTTTCACCTTTTCATGCTGTGAATTGAAAAAGCGGTATCTCTCTTTCGCGGAGGTACCGCTTATCATTGTTGATTTTTGCATGAGGTTGCGTAGTGAATCCTCGATCTGGTCGCAGAATGCCGAATTGTTAGTCACCAGTTGGTTTATAATATTGTATGTGAGGTAGGCGGTTTTATGGCCGTCGGCCTTGACAAGGATTGTATTGTCATTAACCAGCACCTCATTGTGATACAACTTAAAACTGTTCTCAACGCCTTCAGGGGTATGGCCAAGCATAAACTGGAACCCATGTTCAGCCTGCCCCTGGACATGATCAAGCCAGGTGTCGAGGATATCACATAATTTAACAGCATCAGTTTTGTTTGCAAAGAAACCCGAAACCAGGCAATAATCGATCTGCCTTAGAATGCTTGCGATAGTGTCCTCGCTCCAGATCTCGGTCACCGGCACTCTTGAATAACAGGCGAGCAACTTCCTTCCGTTCTCGAAAATAGCCTTGTCGACTTCCATCCTGACATGATTCTCGGGATATGCACTGGAAGGGATGAGAACTTTATGCCAGAAGAAGAATTTAAAGGCAGCAATTTCAGGGAATTCAAAATAGTTGAAAATAGGTATATCCTTAGCCGCATAGATGATTTCCCTGTTCTTGCATTCAAAAATCCTTTTCATCTCGTGGACCAGTGTCATCAGCCAGCTTTCAAATGTGATGCCTGACTTGCCGATAGCGAGCGTAGTGAAAGCGACATGGTCGGATTTGTAATTCAGGATCTCATCCATGGAAATTGCATAATGCGAACAAATCTGCTTCAACTCTTCCAGCGTAAGGTCCTTTTGCCCCCTGATCCTGCGATAGGCGCTGTCGTAACTGATCCCAAGAAGCTCAGAGAGATCATGTACAAACGAAATATTGGGAGCAAGCCTGCTTTTTATGAACTGAAAAAGAGTCTCTTGTATGGCCGGATTTTCATTCATGGGATATGACTTGATTTGGTAAAGATAGGGAAAAAAAATCCAAAAATCGACAAGTATAAAGATTTTATAACAAAAAAAAATAAAGTGTGCCAGATGGTTCTGAATCAGGCATTTAATAACTGATTTTTACAAATACCGATAAACATGCCGGCCTGCCGGTAAAATGCCTGAGAGATAATTGATTGGCAAATGTTGAATTGTGACAATAATCACACGCCATCCGACATTACCTTCATTGAACCATGATGAATTTTTTCTACCTTTGCAGGCTGAAACCTTGCCAACATATCTACACATGTCAATAGAAGTATATTTCGCTGGAGCGAAGAAGGTTATTGCAAAGCTCGAAGGATTTACAGTTGAAACTGACCAGCCGGTGCGTGCCGGAGGAGAAGGAAGCGCTCCCACACCATTCGCTTTATTTTTATCCTCCCTGGCCACCTGTGCAGGGATCTATGTCAAGGGATTCTGCGATCAGCGAGGCCTGCCGACCCAGGATGTCAGCCTCAGCCTTGAATACAAAATAAATCCCGAAACCAAGAACATAGCAAAATTCATTATCAGGATTTTTATCCCTGCGCATTTCCCCGAAAAATATGACACGGCCCTTATCCAGTCAGCGTCGCTTTGTGCTGTAAAACGTCACCTTGACCCGGCTATTGAAAACGAGATCCTTATAGTGCGTCGTTAAAACACGAATATTCACTTTCCTTATAACTCAAGACTTTTATGAAAAAAAAACATTCCGGATTCAACTCCGCTCTTGTGCATGGTGAGGGGTTCAAAGATCCCCACGGCAGCGTGATCATGCCAATCTACCAGACTTCTACTTTTGCATTTGACAGCGCCGAACACGGAGCCCGGCTTTTTTCGGGCGAGAGTGACGGCTACATATACACACGTATTGACAACCCCACAACCCTCGATCTTGAAAAGACCATTGCCATGCTCGAGCACGGGCACGACGGCATAGCCACATCCTCGGGAATGGCTGCTGTAAACACAGTTTACATGAGCTATCTGGGTGCCGGAAAGCATATCGTCAGCCATAATGCAGTTTACGGTCCGGCCCGCGGGATCATGGAGGGCACATACGCAAGATTCGGCGTGGAGTCGACCTATATCGATACCACCGACCTCGAACAGGTACGAAAAGCCATCCGCCCCAATACAAGCCTTATTTACCTTGAATCCCCTGCCAACCCAACCATGGGGATTTCAGATATTCCCGCCATCTGTGAGATCGCACATCAGCACAACATACCGGTGTGCGTCGACAATACTTTCTGCAGCCCTTATCTTCAGAATCCTTTGGACCAGGGAGCAGATATCGTGCTCCATTCACTGACGAAATTCCTCAACGGCCATGCCGATATCGTGGGAGGTATAATCATTGTAAAAGATCCTGCCGAGTACAAAAGGGTGCGTACCATGATGGTGAACCTTGGCTGCAACATGGACCCCCACCAGGCTTTCCTCACCCGGCGCGGGTTAAAAACACTGGCAATCCGTCTGGACCGTGCTCAGGAAAATGCAATGAAAATTGCTGAATATCTCGAGAAACACCCCAAGGTCGAATGGGTGCTCTACCCTGGCCTGAAATCTCATCCTCAGTATGAACTCGGAAAGAAAATGATGCGGGGCCCTGGCGCGATGATCTCCTTTGGCCTGAAAGGCGGGCTTGAAGCCGGTCGTAAGATGATGAACGCTGTTGAATTCTGCGTTCTTGCAGTTTCACTCGGAGGCATAGAAACCCTGATCCAGCACCCCGCTTCCATGACCCATTCCAAACTCTCGCCCGAAGCAAGAAAACAGGGCGGTATCTCTGATGAACTGGTCAGGTTCTCGGTTGGTATAGAAGAAGTGGAAGATATCCTTGCCGACCTGGAGCAGGCGTTGGAGAAAGTCTAAACCGTGACTGGTGACTGGTGAACGGTGAATGGTGAATGGATTACTGACTACAGTTCACGGTTCACGGTTCACGGTTCACGGTTCACGATTCACGATTCACGAATTCCCTACCTTTGAATATCCAATTCCCTGAGATGTTCAGAAAGTCATTAGCACTTCTTACCTGCATCCTGTTTCTGAGCCTGCCGGCACACGCGCAAAAAGTCGCCGTGATCCTGTCGGGCGGCGCAAGCAAAGGCGGTGCCCATATCGGTGTACTCAGGGCGTTGGAAGAACAACATATCCCGATTAGTTTTATTGCGGGGACTTCGGTGGGCGCCATCATCGGCGGCTTGTATGCTTCGGGCTACACTCCCGACGAGATAGAGAAACTGATCAGCTCCGAAGAATTCCAGAGGAATGCCTCGGGTCTTATGTATGATGAATACGTATACTATTACCGTAAAGAAGAATCAAATGCGGCATGGATCTCGCTGGATCTCAATCCGAAAAAGAAATTAACATCCTCCCTTCCCACAAGCCTTAAATCACCTTTCATGATTGACTTCCGCTTCATGGAGATCTTCGCACCTCCAAATGCGGCGGCAGAGGGTGATTTCGACAAACTCTTCGTTCCTTTTCGCTGCGTTGTGGCCGACATCGACTCCTCATCCGCAGTCATCATAAAAAAAGGAGACCTGGCAGGCGCCATAAGGGCATCGATGAGCATCCCTTTCGTTTACAACCCTGTTGTCATTAACAATAAAGTGATGTACGACGGGGGCATGTATAATAACTTCCCAACCAATGTTGCCGCTGATGATTTCAAGGCGGATGTCATTATCGGGAGTAGGGTCGCTGAACGTTATGACAAGCCGGATCCTGAGGACCTGGTTTCACAATTGCTCGTGATGCTGATGGGTAAACAAAGTTCAGATATACCATACCCCAATTCAGTGCTTATCCTGCCGAATGTGCCTAAGGTCGACCTGCTGGATTTCGGGCATACTTCGGAACTTGCAGACAGCGGCTATACTGCAGCCATGAGATGCATACCCGCGATCAGGAAACTGGTACACGACAGTGTCAATACCGCAGAACTCATCCGCAGAAGAAAAAAATTCAGGAGCCTTCAGCCTGAACTTGTTTTTGATTCGGTGATCACGAAAGGACTTACCAAAGCCCAGGACGATTATGTTCAGCAGGTTCTCAAACATGATAACGATACGATCAGTGTTGACGAGCTTCGCCCCGAATACTACAGGTTTATTGATGAGGGTTTTGTAAAGACCATCTATCCCGAAGCAAGGTTTAATAAGCAAACAGGGCATTATAACCTTTTGCTGGATATCCGTAAATCGGATAAACTGAGTGTGGATTTCGGGGGCAACCTCTCACTGGGCAATGTGAATGAGGCATTTCTAGAGATACGTTACAAATACCTTTGGACAAAGGCTCTGCACTTCCTTGCTAATGGCTATTTCGGGAAGTTTTATGCCTCAGCGAAGCTTGCTGGCAGGATGGATTTCAACTCAAAATACCCATGGTATATCAGTCTGAATTATACCTATAACCATTTTGACTTTTTCAAGAACTCAACCTTCTTTTTTGATGACAAAACACCCAGTTATATTATTGAAAGGGAATATTTCGGGGATATTGCCATAGGGATCCCCGTCACCAGTGCGGGAAAGATGGAACTTGATTTCGCTTATGCTTTCACAAACGATAAATATTACCAGTCGAACGAGTTTACAAGATACGATACTGCAGACCAGACAGGGTTTAATTTTTTTGCTCCCTGCCTGAGTTTTGAGCTGAACAACCTGAACAGGAAACAGTATGCGAGTGCCGGGGCAAGGCTGAGATTAAGTCTTGCTTATATAAACGGGGATGAAGACTATTTGCCCGGGTCGACGAGTACAGTGAAAACCGAAATAGAATCGTATCACACCTGGTTCATTTTCAGATTGTTGTACGACAATTATTTTAAAGCCATGGGCCCGGTGAAGTTTGGCTTTTACGGGGAACTGGCAGCTTCCAACCAGCCTCTTTTCAGCAATTACGTATCAACCCTTATTCATTCTCCTGCGTTTCAACCTATCCCCGAAAGCCAGACCCTGATCTTACCAAATTTCAGGGCCCTGAGTTATGCAGGGGCAGGTTTGAAAGGGGTTTTGAAAGTGTATAAAAAGATCGAATACAGGCTTGAAGGTTACCTTTTTCTTCCTTACCAGGAGATCTTCGAAGACCCTGCAAGCCATAAGGCAACGCTGGGCCCGGTTCTGAGCGACCGCTCATGGATGGCTTCTACAAGTTTCGTATACAACAGTCCGCTCGGCCCCATTTCCCTTGGCGTGAATTATTACGACAAAATGCCTAACAGCTTCATCCTCAACCTGAATTTCGGATATATCATATTTAACAAAAGGGCAATGCCCTAAGCAATGATGAAGTGTTTTATTCCTTCCTGTCATATTATTTATTATCTTTGCTACCCTTTTGAAAATTATAATAACCGGCTCAGGTCGGACTCTTACAGTAGTCATGGTTAACTGGACGATAATTAATAATGGAAAACACAGAAAACACCCCGAATCCCGGGACAGTAGAAGATACTGCACGGGAGGAGAATTCTTCATCTGCATTAAGCACAGAACCTATTGAGATCACCCCTCTGCCAACTGAGTCAAATCAGACAGAACAATTAATAACAGAAGAATTCCACACCGAACTGGTCCCACCTCTGGCCGAAGACCAGGAAGATCACGAAGAAGAGCTCGCGGCCGAGCATGAAAGCCACGAAACACTGGCAAGCTACGATCAGATGTCACGTTCTGAGCTGATCGATATCCTTGAAAAAGTTGTAAAAGAAGACGATATCAATGTGATCAAAACCACGATCGCTTTGATAAAAGTTGCTTTTCTCAAGAAGAAAAAAGAGGAAAGCCTTATGAAATATGAGGCTGCACTTGGTGTTGAAGGCGAAGTAAAGGAAGAAGGCGAGGTCAGGGAAGAACTTCCGCAGGAACAGGATGCGCTGGATGTGAAGTTCAACGAGATCTTCAACATATATAAAGCTAATAAAGCGAGGTTTGTCGAGGAACAGGAGAAACTGAAGAACGAAAACCTCAAAAAGAAATTCCAGATCATCGAGGAGCTAAAGCAGCTGATCGGCTCGGAAGAAACTCTGAAGAAAACCTACGATGAGTTCAAGGCTTTACAGGAACGCTGGAAGAACGGAGGCATGGTACCCAGGGGAGAGATCAATAACCTCTGGCAGAATTATCATTTCCTGGTTGAGAAATTTTTTGAAAAGGTAAAAGTCAATAAGGAGCTCAAGGATCTTGACCTGAAGAAAAACCTTGAAGCCAAGATAGCCCTCTGTGAAAAGACAGAAGAGCTTTTGCTTGAAACTTCCATCCTGAAGTCCTTTAAAAAACTTCAGAAGTATCATGAGGATTGGAAAGAACTGGGCCCTGCACCTGCTGACAAAAAAGACGAGATCTGGGAAAGATTCAAAAATGCAACTGATAAGATCAACGAGCGCCGCAGGGAACATTATTCCAGAGTAGAAGGTGAGCAAACCAAGAACTTTGAGACCAAAATTGCTCTCTGCGAGCAGGGCGAAGAAATACTGACAGTAAAAAATGAATCAATAAAGGAATGGCAGGAACAGACCAATAAGGTGAATGAACTGCTCAAAATCTGGAAAAGCATTGGGCCTGTGCCACAAAAGGTCAACGCAGAGATCTGGACCAGGTTCAAATCCAGCCTGGATTCATTCTTTGCAAATAAAAAAGAATTTTTTGATAAGCTTAAGGACCAGCAGCTCCATAATTACAATCTCAAAGTCGAATTATGCATGGCAGCTGAGTCTTTGAAAGCCAATACTGACTGGAAAAAAACAAGCCAGGAGTTGATCCGGCTGCAGGGAGAGTGGAAAAAAATCGGTCCGGTTCCCAAAAAACATTCCGATAAGATATGGAAGCGTTTCAGGGCCGCATGCGATGAATTCTTCCATGCAAAATCCTCATATTTCAACAACCTTTCGGCACATGAGGGAGAAAACCTGAACAAAAAGAACGAATTGCTAAAGTCTCTCAGGGAATACCAGTTCAGCGAGGATAAAAATGCGAACCTCGAAACACTTAAAAATTTCCAGAGGGAATGGACCGAGATCGGCCATATTCCCATCAAGGAGAAGGACAGGCTTCAGAACGAGTTCAGGACACTGGTCAACGAACATCTTGATCGTCTGAAAATCAGCGAGATAGAGATCTCCACCATGAATTACCAGAATAAAATGGAACATCTCAAGAGCGATCCGAATGCACGCAGGATGATAGGGCGTGAAAAGGAATTGCTGATCAATAAAATCAACAAGATCAAGGAAGATGTGAATCTCTGGGAGAACAATATCGGGTTCCTTGCTAAATCGAAGAATTCGGCCATTCTCAGGGAAGAATTTGAGAAAAAGATCAATAAGACCAAAAGCGAGCTGAAAGTAATGGAAGCCAAGCTGAAGATACTGAAGCAGCAGCAGGTGTAGGTCTGCCAACAGGGCCGGTATTGCCGGCGACAGTAAAATCAAGGTCCATGGCCGGAAATTCATTCGGAAAAATCCTAGTGCTGACGACCTTCGGGGAATCGCACGGAGCCCTTACCGGAGGGGTACTTGACGGTTTTCCATCCAATTTTCCAATTGATCTGCATTTCATTCAGTCGGAATTGAACCGCAGGGCCCCTGGATCTGGTGATTTGTCTTCACCCCGCAGGGAGGATGACAGTATTGAGATATTATCTGGAATATTTGAGGACAAAACTACCGGCGCCCCCATCGCATTTATAATTCCAAACAAGGATCACAGGTCTGAGGATTATGCTTCGGTGAAGGAAATTTACCGGCCCTCTCATGCCGATTACACCTGGGACAGGAAATTCGGCCACCGTGATTACAGGGGAGGCGGAAGGATCTCGGCCCGTGAAACCGCGGCCAGGGTTGCAGGCGGGGCTTTTGCAAAACAATTTCTGCGCACAAAGGAAATAAGTATCCAGGCTGTTGTATCGGAAATAGGGGGATACAGGATGCAGGATGAAGGATGCGGGTTGCAGGATGAGGAGATGAAAGTTAAGGAATACCTGGAAGCACTCAGGGCCAGCGGAGACACTGCCGGCGGTATCATCAGCTGTACAATAAACGGGCTGCCTGCAGGGCTTGGTGAACCCGTGTTTGACAAACTGCAGGCCGGGCTGGCCCATGCGATGCTGAGTATTAATGCGGTTAAAGGGTTTGAATACGGATCAGGTTTTGCCGGTGCCCGCATGAAAGGCTCCGAACATAATGATGTATTTGTAACAGGCCCGGATGAAACGAAACTTCAGACGAAGACGAACTTCTCGGGAGGCATACAGGGCGGGATCTCCAACGGCATGCCCGTTGTTTTCAGGGTAGCATTCAAACCTGTCTCATCCATAAAAATGCCGCAGTCAACAGTCGATAAACATGGCCGCGTGGTAGAATTTACAGGCGGCGGCCGGCACGACGTCTGTGTTGTCCCACGCGCCATCCCTATAGTTGAAGCCATGGCAGCACTGGTGATAGCTGATCATCTGCTCGTGAACGGTGACTGGTGAACGGTGACTGGTAAAACGGATAACCATTCACGGTTCACCGTTCACGGATCACGGCATGGGTTCCTGCTGGCTCAGGCAATGCCATGAGCCGAGACCCCAGATAATTTCAACAGAATCTATCCCCACGATCCTTCTCCCGGGAAAACACTCTTCAAGTATTCGTATGGCCTTTTCATCCTGTTTGCAGCGGTAAAGAGGCACTATCACTGAAGTGTTTGAGATATAGAAATTGGCATAGGAGGCAGGCAGTCGCTGGTCCTCGAACACCACCGGGTCGGGCATGGGAAGCTCAACAATATCCAGCTGTTTTCCGTTCGGCAGCCTGAAAGTCTTCAGCTTTTTCAGGTTGGCATCGAGTATTGCATGATTAGGGTCACGATGGTTTCGTTCAACCATTGTGATGACCCCGTCGGGTTTGAAAAACCTGGTGATATCGTCGATATGCCCGTTGGTGTCATCCCCTTCTATTCCGTCATCCAGCCATAAGACCTGGTCCACACCATAGAAATTAACAAGGTAATCTTCTATTTCATGCTGAAGAAGATGAGGGTTCCTGTTTTCATGAAGGAGGCAGGCTGTGGTCGTGAGGAGGGTTCCCTCGCCGTTAAAATCCACTGCCCCCCCTTCCATCACGATACCCGGATAAAATACAGGCAGGTCAAGGAATTTAGCAGCAAGCCCCGGTATTTTCCCGTCAAGATCATGAGGATATTTGTCTCCCCAGGCATTGTACCTCCAGCTTACTACTGCTTTGGGTTTGGCCGACTGAGTGTTTAGAACGAAAGCAGGACCGTGATCGCGGCACCATGCATCGTTGGTAGGATGGATCAAAAGATCAATCTTCGACATGTCGACTCCCCCAACCTCAAGCCCTGCCGCAACCTCCGATTTCAGCCTTTCATCCCTTACATTGATGCAAACCCTCTCCCCTGCTGAAAGCTCCTTGATAAAAGCGTTGTAAAACCCGAAAATATTATGTAACGTACCGGGCCAGCTGTAGGAATCGCTGTGGGGATAACTAAGCCAGGTTGCCCTGTGCTTATGCCATTCGGCAGGGAAGCTGTAGCCAAGGTCTCTTGGGGTTGGATGAACAATACCGTTTGCCATAAAATTGAGGGATCTTGTTAAACCAGGTCGTCGTAAGCGTCATCTATGAAGCGGTTCATCAATGGCCTGTAACTGTCGATCCTCCTGTCGCGCAGGAAAGGCCAGTGAACACGGATCTCGTCAATTAAGCCGAGTTTCAGCTCCTGCACATGCACTTCCTCATGTTCATGAGAAGCCTGGAATATCAGGTCTCCGAAAGGAGATGAAACAAAAGAGCCTCCCCAGAAATTCATGCTGCCTTCAGTGCCGGTGCGGTTGACCGAAACAATATAAACCCCGTTGGCAACCGCATGTCCCCGCTGAACAGTTTGCCACGCCTGGTATTGCTGGCGGTTTGTTTCACTGTCCTGGTCTGTTGCCCAACCAATGGCTGTAGGATAAAATATGATCTCGGCTCCTTTAAGGGCAACAATGCGGGCTGCTTCGGGATACCACTGGTCCCAGCAGATCAGGGTGCCTATGCAACCGTATTTTGTCTTGAAAACCTGGTAGCCCCCGTCCCCGGGAGTAAAGTAAAATTTCTCATAATAACCAGGGTCGTCAGGAATATGGTGTTTTCGGTACTTGCCCAGGTATTTACCATCGGCATCGATCACAGCTACTGTATTATGGTAGATTCCCCTGGCACGCTTTTCAAATAAGGATGCAATAAGAACCACCTTAAGCTCCGCCGCCAGGGCCTGGAATGTGATCGTGGTTGGCCCTGGAACCACCTCCGCAAGGTTGAAATAATCGTAATTCTCCTCCCAGCAGAAATACTTCGAAAGGAATAATTCCTGCAGGCAAATGATCTGGGCACCTTTAGAGGCCGCTTCCCTGATCCTGGCGGTTGCTTTTTCCAGGCTCGCCACCTTCCCAGCCTCACCACTCATCTGGATCAATCCTACCGATACATTCTTTTCTGTCATCCCGGCTAAATTCAATGATTAAAATCCAAGAAGGAATTTTTTCGTAAATATTTTCCCATCATGCTGAACAGCAAGAATATACAATCCCTGCTTTAGTCCTGAATAAGGTAAAATGAGCCGGCTGTTGGTGACTGTTTCCCGGCTGATTGAATATACCTCCTGTCCGCTGAGGTTATATAGCCTTGCTAACACATTCTGTGCCGAAGGAAACTCGCAGAAAACAAGAAGTCGGCCTGTCTCTTTATCCTGGTATACCGAGATCCCGGTGGCCGGGTCCTGCCTGCCGACGCCAACCGTGTAATCCAGGTACAGGTCATCCAGGTACATTGTAGTATTAGGATTCATGTTCATTTGTGCACTGGAAACTGCCAGAATATTCATGGTATCCGGCGTAAGCGTGGAGTTATAGTTTACCCATGCCGAAAAATGGGTCCAGTCGGCAGTGGCACTTTTAGCACTGAAATAGCCGGTTCCAATGGTGTCCCTGCTGCCACTGACAGTTTTATACAGAATGAGCCCCACAACACAGGAATCACCTCCGACAGGTGCAAACTTGTAGTATCCCATAAGGTGGGTAGGCCTGTCATTAATAGGAACTCCCCCGGTCACTGAGAAGGTTTGGGTAACAATATTGGCGCTGATCTTGCCAAGGGTGACGACCCCCGGGCAGTTGAACGTTGCTCCTGGAATGTTTATCGACTTGGTTATCAGCTTTGCTGAATAAGAACCTGTATAATGATCTGTAGATTTGAAAACTACGTCCTGCCCGAAGATAGGGATGGTCATCAGGATGGAATCAGGGGTATCCCAGTAAGTGGGGTTACTGTAGTTGGAATGCACAACCCAGGTTTCAAAATCTCCGTTGGGAATGACTGTCTGCGAACTCACTGTGCAGGGGAGGGCGAATATCATGGCAGAAACAATCAGCAGTGTATAACATTTCAGCTTTTTCATACGATCCATATCGGTAAATCTATGTTTTAAAGTGTAAAAATAAGATAAAACACCCTAACTTTGAAAAAATAATTCCTCATGATTCGCCGCTTTTTTTTATCACTGCCGGTCATGGTATTTTGTCTGCAGGCAATCTTTGCAGGTCCAATGATGCCGGGCGATTCCTGCAAAGTTCCCCTTGACAAGAAACTTGAAAAAAAATATAATGACGCCACCATCAGTTTCAGGCACGGGAATTATATGAATACAATTATCCTCCTCAGGGATGTCCTTAAGGAAGAGCCCAACTTTACCGATGCCGCATACCTTACCGGCCTCGCAAATGTTAAAAAGGCAGTGCCGAACTACAAGGATGCCGAAAAATATTTCCTCCAGGTTCTCAATACCTGCCCTTCATACGATATCTACCTCTATTTCTACCTCGGGCAGATAGCGTATGGTGCTGAGCATTGGGAAGATGCGGTGAAGTATCTCGACATTTTCCTGAAGGATGTTGACAAGATCAAAAGCGACGAGGATTACGAGAAAGCAATGGAACTTGACAAATATGCAAAATTCACTGTTGAAACCATGGCCCATCCGGTTCCTTTTGAGCCTAAAGTAGTGGAAGGAATCTCAACACCACAGGATGAATACCTGCCTATCCTTTCGCCCGACAACCAGGTTGCTTTGTTTACCCGGGTGGTGAAACTTGAAGGAGATAAAAATTCAGTGGTTTCTTCGGCCAGGATGCAGGAGAAATTCATGTACAGCGACATGGATAAGGACGGCAAATACAGCGCCGGGGAAGAAATGCCTGAACCTTTCAACATCCAGGATAATGAGGGGGGGGCAACTCTTACAGCCGACAACAATACATTGTATTATACCGTTTGTAAATACGATAATGCCAAACACTACCTCAACTGCGATATATATTATTCCGAAAGGGTCAACGGGGACTGGACTGCTATAAAAAGTGTGAGTGACAAGATCAACCTGCCTTATTCCTGGGAATCCCAGCCAAGCATCTCAGCCGACGGCAGAACCCTGTACTTCGTTAGCGACAGGCAGGGAGGGTTCGGGGGTTACGACATCTACCGTTCAATTAAAAATGATAAGGGCGAATGGGGGACTCCGATCAATATGGGCCCTGGAATCAATTCGAAAGGCAACGAAAAATCTCCATTTATACACCCCGATGGCAGAACTCTTTATTTCTCTTCGGATGGCTGGTTGGGTCTCGGGGGGTATGATATTTTCTATTCCCGAATGAACGATAACGGGACCTGGTCCAAGCCAAAAAATCTTGGATACCCCATCAACTCACCTGATGATGAGGTGGGATTTTTTGTGAGCACCGACGGCAGCAAGGGATTCTTCGCATCCAATAAATACAAGGGCAGTGGCGGATGGGATTTGTATTCATTCAACCTTTATCAAGATGCAAGGCCCGAAAGGATATTGTTCCTCAAAGGCACAGTCAGGGATGAACTAACCGACGAGCCTATTAAAGCCAGGATTGAGCTGAAAAATGTTGAGACACATAAAATATCGGAGATCCCCATGGATACGAATACAGGGAACTACGTTGCAGTTGCTCCGTTTAACAATGATTATGTGATGACAGTGAAGAGGGCCGACTATGTTAATGAGACAAAGTATATTTCGAAAGTCGACAGCACCCACCCGGCCATCAGGAATGTGAATGTGGATATTAAGCCTATCGAGCTGAACCAATCATACAGGATCAATGATATTTACTTCGGATTTAACAAATTCGAGCTTAGCGAGGAGTCAAAGATGGTGCTCGACCAGTTGATTGAATTTCTTACCGAGAGCCCATCTATATGCATACAGATACAGGGCCATACCGATAATATTGGCAACGATGCCGATAACATGAAGCTGTCGGAAAACCGCGCACGCTCGGTCTATAATTATATTGTTCTCAAGGGGATTGCGGTGAAGCGCCTGACCTACCACGGCTACGGGAAAACTATGCCTGTAACCGATAACGACAGTGAGGAAGGCAGGGCAAAGAACCGGCGGACAGTGTTTGTTATTACAAAAAAGTAGCGAAAAGCGAAAATGTTCTAAGCGAAGCAATTTATACAAGCCGCATCAGTTGCAAGGAGATCTCACATCACATAAGGTGCATCAGGTGCAAGGAGCCTGGTGTTGGGCGGCATAGCATATCATCATTTCGCTCCGCAACACCGTAGCACCGTTGTGATGTGAGAGCGTAAGTGCAGCCACCGTAGCCGCGATGCAAAGATGCGAATGAAAGCGGCGGTGTGATGTACGAGCAATAGACAATTCGCTATTTCCCCAGCTGGCTGATCACATTCGCCATTTCGATAGCAGCAAGAGCTGCATCAAAACCTTTGTTCCCGCCCTTGGTGCCTGCCCTTTCGATGGCTTGCTCAATATTATCTGTCGTCAGCACTCCATAAATAACAGGTATCCCTGAATCAAGCGAAGCAGATGCAACGCCTTTTGAAACCTCGGCTGCAACATAATCAAAATGAGGCGTTGCCCCGCGGATTACGGCTCCAAGACAAATCACTGCATTATACTTGCCACTGTTCGCAAGCTTTTTCGCCAAAAGGGGGATCTCGAACGAACCCGGAGCCCATACCAGGTCGATCTTAGCTTCATCTGCACCATGGCGTTTCAGCCCGTCGAGGCATCCACTCAACAGCTTACCGCTGATGAACTCGTTGAAACGGGCGATCACGATCGCAAATTTCAGCCCTTTGGCATCAAGTTTTCCTTCAATTGTTCTCATATTCCTGTTTATTGGTTAATTTACAAGCGATTAGCGAATAGCGAAATTCCAGATTATTCATAATTCAAAATTCGTCATTATTCGCACCTATTGTTTATTGCATTTGTGTGCTCATTACGGCTTCGCCGAACGATTATTCAATTTCTTAATCAACTCCTCCCCAGTTCTCCCGCCTTCACCTCCTCCAGTATCAGCATATGCCCCATCTTCTCCTTCTTTGTCCTGAGGTACTTCAGGTTTCTTGAATGATTGATGATCTGGATAGGAATCCTTTCCACGATCTCCAGGCCAAAGCCATGGATCCCCGAAAGTTTCTTGGGATTATTGGTGAGCAGTTTTATCTTTCGTATCCCGAGGTCGGCCAGTATTTCAGCCCCTGTGCCGTAATCGCGAAGGTCTGCTGCAAAACCCAGGGCGTTGTTGGCTTCCACCGTATCCATTCCTTTATCCTGCAGGGAATAGGCTTTCATTTTATTCGGGAAGCCTATCCCTCTTCCCTCCTGCCGCATATATAGCAGCACTCCCCTGCCTTCTTTCGCAATGGCTTTCATAGCGTAGTCAAGCTGGTCGCCGCAGTCGCAACGCATCGAGCCGAACACGTCGCCTGTAAGGCATTCCGAATGAACTCTCACAAGCACAGGCGCACCGTCATCCACTTTTCCCCTGACCAGGGCCAGGTGGTTCTCTCCGGTGATCTTGCTTTCATAGCTGTATGCAATGAACTCGCCGTATTTGGTAGGCATCTGCACTACCGCTTCACGGGCTATGATCTTCTCGGTTTGCCTGCGGTAATCGATCAGGTCCTTTATAGTAATGATCTTCAGCTTATGTTTTTTCACATATTCCATAAGCTCCGGGACCCTGGCCATGGATCCATCCTCATTCATGATCTCGCAGATAACCCCTGCAGGATAACATCCGGCAAGCTTTGCAAGGTCGACCGATGCTTCGGTATGGCCTGCCCTCACAAGCACGCCTCCTTCCTTGTATTCGATGGGAAAGATATGTCCCGGGCGTGTGAAATCCCTGGAACTGGATTTGGGATCGAGCACCTTTTTCACAGTAAGGGCCCTCTCGTGGGCTGAGATCCCCGTAGTGCATTCAATTGCATCAATTGAAACTGTAAACGCCGTGCGGTTGGGATCGGTATTCTTTGTCACCATGCGGTCAATATTCAGGTCTTCCAGCCTGTCGCGGACTACAGGAAGGCAGATAAGCCCACCCCCGTGCTTGGCCATAAAGTTGATAATATCAGGCGTCACCTTCTCGGCCGGTATAACCAGGTCTCCTTCATTTTCCCTGTCTTCATCGTCAACTACTACAACCATCCTGCCTTTGCGGAACTCATCAACTGCTTCTTCGATAGTATTAAAAGTGTATTCGGGCATATTTTTAGTATTTCTTGTTCAAAAACCGTATTTATCCAGGAACTCCCTGTTCAGGCCGCTTCCGTGGCCGGGGGTTCCAGTGAATTTCTCAATATACTTGGCGACCATGTCGCATTCAATATTCAGCATATCCCCAGCCTTCTTATCCTTCAGGGTGGTCACAGCCATGGTATGTGGAATAAGAGAGACATCAAACGATTCCTTATCCACATGAACAACAGTAAGGCTTATACCATCAAGTGATACAGAGCCTTTAGAGATGAGGTAACGGAGTATTTCAGCACCCGTCGAGACGGTGATCCATATCGCATTATCTTCTTTTTTCAGCTTACTGATGAGCCCTGTACCGTCAATATGGCCTGATACCAGGTGCCCTCCAAGGCGTGATGAAAGCTGCAAAGCGCGTTCCAGGTTAACAGGGCTTCCCTGTTTCAGAGCTCCGAGGTTCGTTCTCCTCATAGTTTCGGGCATCACATCAACAGTAAATGAATCCTGTCCCAGGGAAGTGACTGTGAGACAGGCGCCGTTCGTATTGACACTGTCGCCCGGCCTGAGACCCGACGCGACCACATCCGCAGTGATCAGCATAGAAAAGGACGTTGCTCCTTTGGTTACTGATTTTACGATACCTATTTCTTCAATGATTCCCGTGAACATTTTCTTTTTCGTTATGTCGTTAAGGCGATAAGCGATCCGAGGTTATTATCCGCCTTTGTTTCGTTTAATCCCGCAGGGCATATCGTCATATCGTATTCAGGTATCCCTCAAACATCAGGTCCCCTTCCACCTTTTTCATTTTCATCCTGTATAAATTCAATGCATCTTCCATTTTTGCGAACCCTGCTCCGCCTACCGCTGTGGGTGCAGAGGCTCCTCCCAGAATCTTTGGTGCGACAAATGCGATAATTTTATCGACCAGGCCTTCCTTAAGGGCTGAAAAAGCCAGGGTGCTGCCGCCTTCAAGAAGAACCCCGTCAATATCCATCGCCCCAAGGGTGGTAAACAGGAAGTCCAGACTTACCCGGCCATCCTTTTCAGGGCAAACGAGCACCTGTGCACCCATTCTCCTTGCCTCCATGACTTTTGATTTATCGGCCTTTTCGGTGCAGGCAATGAGGCAAAGCTGGGGTTCGGTGGTAAGTACCCTTGAATTTAAAGGGATCCTGAAGCTTGAATCGGCTATAACCTTGAGGGGCTGCTTCCATTCTTTTCCTTTGAGCCTGACATTTAGCATGGGATCGTCGAAGATCACCGTGTCGGCACCAACCATCACTGAGCTCATATTATTCCTCAGTTTATGGACTATCTTCCTGGACTCTTCACCGGTAATCCATCTCGATGCGTTTTCAACCGTAGCGATCTTGCCATCGAGGGTCATCGCATATTTAAAGATCACAAAAGGTTTACGACTGCCGATGAACTTGATGAAGACCTCGTTCAGCTGTTTGCATTCTTCTTCAAGCAGGCCCGTGTGGACTTCTATCCCGTTCTTCTTTAATATTTCTATTCCCTTTCCACTGACCAGGGGATTGGGATCTTTCATGCCTATAATGACCCTTTTAATGTGCGAACGGATGATCAGGTCGGTGCAGGGAGGTGTTTTACCCTGGTGGCAGCAGGGTTCAAGGTTAACGTACAGATCGGCTCCTTCGACAGACTCCCCGGCCGCGGCTATAGCGTTTACTTCAGCATGGGCCCCTCCGAATTCCTTATGCCAGCCTTCGCTGAGAATTTTTTCGTCTTTAACAACCACTGCTCCTACCAGAGGATTTGGTGAAACAAACCCTGCTCCCTTTCGGGCCAGGGTAAGTGCATGTTTCATATATTGTGCAGTGGTCATAATTCACATTTTTCAGCCGGGCTGTGCGGGTATAAAAAAAGCAGAGCCCCAAATACAATTCAGGGCTCTGCGTAAAAACCAAAAAACATGAGATTGATCACCTCAATATCCTGAGTCTTCTTCCATCCAGACTATAACTGTCGGTACCGTAGTTTCAACGGTTCCCTCCGTGAATCCCGGATGAGCACATCCTGGGATTATCGGAATAGCGGACTTTACCGCCGATCGGGAATTTCACCCTGCCCTGAAGATTTTATTTATAAAGAACGAAACAGTTTTGCGAACACCCGGGATAACCCGTTCCCCTCTTCCATTATTCCGGAAAGTTCATAATGGGGAATTGTTGCTGCAAATATACACCATTTTATGAATTGTGAAAAAATTCACAAATATTTTTTTTCTTACACAGGCTTTCGCTTTCAATCAAAATGGTTGATTTGCAGGCCATTATACCAGGTAACACTCCTTTTCCATTCAAGCCGACCCTTCCCGGAGACCAGGCAAGGTCAAGCTATGGAGGGGTTGTCACAAAAAAAAGACCGTCCTTTTGGAACGGTCTTTTTTCTGAAAGCAATTAAAATCATTCAATGATGATCTTTTCAATCTGGTTACGGGTCTCGGTGGTAACCTTCATGATATAGCTGCCCTTGGCGAGGAATGAAAGATCGATATGTTGTTTCATAGTGCCTGCGGGTGTGTATACCTGGTGGAAAACCTGGTGACCCTGGATATCGGTAACCACCACATCGGCGGACTGATTTCCAAGATTTGCGATATTAAGGTCAAAGATACCATTGGATGGGTTCGGCTGAACGCTGATGTTCAGGGCCTTGTTCAGATCGACGATACCGGTACAGGGATCAAAGGTGATATGGAGTGTATCGTTGGTATTACCATGGCATGGTGACATTGAATGAGTGGTGAGAATCAGGCTGACATGGCCGCTTGTTTTATCATTGGTCCAGGGCGTGTACTGGCAAACCATGTTCTGGGGATGGTCAAACGTACCGTCGCCAAGGGTTGTCCAAAGGCTCTGGTCATAACCTGTGCCGCTTCCGTGGACTGTAAATACAGGAACATAGTTGCAATAAGTGGTATCAACCCCTGCATTTGAAGTTGCAGGATGCTGAACTGTAACATCAACCGAATCGGTTATTGTGCCAGACCCGTCATTCACTGTAACAATATAGGTCATTGAAGCAGCGGGATGAGCTACCGGGTTCTGTTGGGTGGAGGTGAAACCTGCAGGATTGGATGTCCATGAAAAAGTATAAGTGCCGCTTCCGCCCGAAGGGCTTACACCAAGTTGTGTGCTGTCGCCAACGCAAATGGTGCTTGGAACTGCAGTTGCTGTTGCCATAAGGATATTTCCAAAGGAGAAGGCACCGATCCTGGTCTTCCAGGTCATAGCTGAAGTGGTGGCATAATATTCCTGGGTATACCAGAATTTACCCGGGGATGAGGGGTCGGCATTCATTGCGCTGTAATCTCCCCATCTTGATCTGCCGCCAAGGGTTGAAGTCTGTGAACCTCCTCCTACAACGATATTCTTTTCTCCGATGGTAAAGGTGCTCAGGGGGTCCGAAGCAAGACGGCCTGCATAACAAACCGAGGGGTGAACCGTTGAACTGGACAAAGAATACCCGAGGGCAATGTTGCCCAGGGAGTCCATTGCAATACTACCCATCCATCTCCAGGTTGCATCAGGAGCCCAGGTGCTTTCCTGGTAAATACTCCAGTTTGCAGGGGCGCTACCATCGTTGCGGAGTTCCCACCAGCGGATAGCTGAAACGTTATTTGTAACATCCTTAACTGTACCTGAGCAAACGATTGACCAATGGTCGTTGAATTTCCTGAAAGGAAGGCGGAACATAAGGCGGCCGTTGATAAGGTCTAGCTTGGTTGAGGTACCGGGTTGCGGAACTTCTGCTACGTTAAGAGGATAGGTGTTATATGAAGCAACCGGAATAGTCTGGAGAAGTGCGTAGGTTGAATTTGAAGGGGTTGTCCAGTCTACCGTGAAACCATACATCCTGATATGGCCTGAGTTAAGCCATGCGAAAAAGTTCGGAGTTCCCATAGGGGGATAATTACCGTCGCAATCGGAAGGCAGAACGGCATAAGCCTCATTCGAACTGGGAAGTGTAAAGGATACCATATTTGCAGTTGAATTTCCTGCGTACATGGCGGCTTTGTCAAAACAACATGCCAAAGTGCCTAAATAAGATGTGGAACCTGATGAAAACCTGTTGGCAGTCATATAAATACCATCGGGCCATACACCGAGTTTAGGATAGTCGGGCATATCGGTGAACTGGAACTGGTAACGGTTCCAGGTACCGAGAGGATCGTTGGTTACAGATACAGCCACCATTTCCCAGAATGGTCCGTTAGGATAGGTGGGAAGTGAAAACTGTGAAAAAATCCAGCGGTCAGAAACTTCATCGTACAGAACGACGGCGTCTCCGTCATTGGAGTTGTGAGGCATGCCAGAAAAAATCGAACTGTTCATGGCAGGGCCGAGAAGTTTGTTACCTGCTTTATCATAGATAGCATAAACACTGTTCACAACCTGGAAATAATTGTTTGTACCAACATCACCATCCGTATCGGGAGGATACAGTGATCCGCTTCCGTTTATCCCGTCATAGGAAAGCAGCAAGCTGTCGAGGCTGCTTGTCCCCTGGTAATTCTGTAGGGTACGGTCAACAACAATCTGAGGCTGATAAGTCTGGTTCATGCCCGGAGGGAAAAGGATGTTTTTAACAACACCTTCTTTCCATGAATTGTCTGAATTTTTCGGTGCCAGCCTTACAAGGTCCCTCAAGGGGGGCGACACGTCGAAATAGCAGTTCTTTGTAACCTGCGGTTTTAAGGCAGGTTCATTCTGAGCCAATACACCAAGTGTAAGGCTGCAGATAACTAGCAAAGTAAAAAGTTTTCTCATAATAACGCTGATATTGTCTGAGTGATACTTAAATTGTTAAAACTTACGGTTCATTTCAAGAACAAAATTATAGAAAATTCAGTACATTAATACATTATGATGTATATTTTATATAATTTTAACTCCCACAAAATGAAGCGATCATGAACATAATAGTTACCGGAGCGGGTAAAGGCATTGGTTACGAGATAGTTAAAATACTTTGCAAACATAAACAAAACCATATCCTGGCTTTATCCAGGAAAATGAGCGACCTGAAAGACCTCGTTAGTGATTGCCGCAGGCAGACTCCTGATGCGAAGATCACACCTTACGAGTTCGACATGAACCAGTTTGATTTTTACCCCTTCATTGCCCAGAGGATGGAGACCATTCTGCATAAGGTGGATGTGATCATTCACAACGCCGGGAGGTTGATTAGCAAGCCATTCGCAAAGATTGAGCAGGGGGATTTCGACGAGGTTTTCAATGTAAATGTGAAAGCTCCCTTCTTTTTCACTCAGGCTATGCTGCCCCTGATGAACAAGGGCAGCCATATTGTTATGATCAGCAGCCTCGGGGGTGTTCAACGGACAAAAAAATTCAATGGGCTTTCGGCTTACAGCCCTAGCAAAGGCGCTCTTTTGATCCTGAGCGAGTGCCTGGCACAGGAGCTTGCCGAGCAGGAGATAAGCGTAAACTGTCTGGCCCTGGGTGGCGCTCAGACGAAAATGTTTGAGAAAGCATTTCCAGGTGTCAAAGCCCCCATGTCACCCCAGCAAATAGCAGCATTTATCGCAGATTTTTCCGTGAGCGGCCACAGGCATTTTAACGGGAAAGTTCTCGAAGTTGCACTTGCTGAATCGTGAATCGAGAACCGTGATCCGTAACGATTCACGATTCACGATTCACGGTTCACGGTCAAAGGTATTCCGACGTATCCCCTTCTTTTCCTGTGAACGGCGCAATGGCACGCTGATAGATGCCATGCACCCAGGCAATAGCCATACCATAGTTGGTAACAGGTATTCCTGCATCCACTGCGGGCTTCAGCCTGTTCTGGAGTTGTTTCCCTGTAATCATGCAGCCTCCGCACTGAATGACCATGGCATAATCAGTGATAGGCCGGCTTATCGCTCCCAATCCTGAAACTACGTCGAATTCCAGGTCCTTCCCTGTAAAATTGCTCAGCCACCTCGGGAGCTTTACCCTCCCGATATCATCACATGAAACATGGTGAGTGCATGATTCAAGGATCAGGATACGGTCACCCTGTTTCAGCTCACTGATCCGGGGAGTGCCTTTAAGATAATTGGCAAAATCTCCTTTCTGCCGTGCAAGAACGATACTGAAGCTGGTCAGCGGGATCTCCTTCGGGATTGCTGCATCGGCTTTCGGAAACACCTGGCTGTCGGTGATGACAAGTACAGGTTTGGGCTGCATGTTCCTGATATAAGTGTCGACTTCACGCTCCTTACATATAACACAGATCCCGTCGTTATCCAATACATCCCTTATTACCTGAACCTGTGGCAGTATCATCCTCCCTTCGGGAGCTTCGATATCTATCGGGGTGATCAGTAAAACAGTGTCGCCGTATGAAATCAGGTCAGCAACCAGGGGTTTCCTGGTATAAGCCGTTTCGGGCATGGCCTCCCGGATGACACGTACCAGATCGTCCAGCTTTTCGGGATGAAGCGAGGAAAAATCAAGCAAGGTCACACTGTACCTCTCCTGCAGCACCCTTGAAAGATTGTCATCTATCTTCTCCACATCCGATTTATTATGGACAATGACGAACGGCAGCCCGGCCTTCTTAAATTCCCTGATCAGATTCTTTTCATCCTCATCGAAAGTATTATTGGCGATGATCAAAAGGGCCAGGTCTACCTGCCTGAGAGCCTCCCTTGTTTTGGAAATACGTTTTTCACCCAGTTCACCGGTATCGTCTATGCCAGCGGTATCTATCAGCACTACAGGGCCAAGCCTGGCTATTTCTATGGATTTTTTTACCGGGTCGGTCGTGGTCCCGGGGATATCGGAGACTATAGCCACCTCATGGCCGGCAAGAGCATTGATGAGTGTGCTTTTACCATTGTTCCTTCTTCCGAAAATCCCGATATGGGGCTTGGTATCACGTGTGCGGGTCATGGTATTTTTTTATTTCGCTTTTCGCCTTTTACTCAATCGTATACCCCATTTTCAGAAGGTTCCCGGGTTTAAGAAGGTCTTCAAGCTTTGCAGGATCAACAAGCCCCAGCTTTTCATTAGCCTCGGAAACTGAAAGTTTATCGGCTTTCATAAGCCTGGCAAGTTCTGCCGCTTTGTTATATCCTATTAAGGGTAAAAGTGCTGTTGTTACCGAGGGGCTCCTCATCAATTGCTCAAGGCTCACGGCAGTATTGATGGTTAAGGAGCTCAGAAGGTTTTGTTTCAAAGACTGGTTGGCTGCGATCAGGAGTTTAAGGCTGCTTATCATCGCATGGCCTATTACCGGAATGTAAGCGTTGAGTTCAAGGCAGCCCTGCCCGCAAAGCCCCGACACCAGCTGGTCGTTGGAGTACACCAGGTGCGAACTGCTGATGACAAATTCGGGGATTACCGGGTTGATCTTTCCAGGCATGATGGTACTGCCGGTCTGCCGTGCCGGGATGCTCACGACCGGAAACGGTTTATTAATGTCTGAAGCCATGAGCCTGATATCCGACGCCAGTTTTTCGAGGTTCACTGCATGAGACTTCAGCGTGGCGTGTACTTCCACGAAACTGTCTAGGTTGGAAGTTGCATCGGCCATATTTTCACTCCTTGCAACAGGCAATCCAGTAATCTTCTGCAGGTTTGAAACAACCTCCATAATAAAAAAGCGTGGCACCGACAGGCCTGTGCCAACAGCCCCGCCGCCCAGGTTGACCAGTTTAAGCCTTTCGGAACATTTTGAAACCCTCCACCAGTCACGCGACAAGGCCTCGCTGTATGTACTGAATAATTTCCCGAAAGATGAAGGCACTGCTTCCTGCATCTGGGTATAGGCTATTTTCATGCTATTCCGGTGAGCTGTCTCGATTTTTTCGACTTCTGCCCTTGTTTCATTAATTGAAGATTCAAGCTTCAGAAGTAAATAAAGAAGACATATCTTCAGTGATGTAGGGATGACATCGTTGGTAGACTGGAATATGTTGGCATGCTCCAGCGGATCAATAACACTGTAATCACCCGGTTTTTTCCCAAGTTTAAGCAAGGCAGCATTGGCTATGATCTCATTGGCATTCATGTTTATGCTAGTCCCTGCCCCGCCTGATACTGCAGGTACTATCCAATGATCGAAATACAGACCTCCTGCAACTTCCGATGCAGAGAGGATAAGCGCATCCAGCTGATCCTCTTGTAAAGTTCTTATATTTTTTTCAGGGTATTTCTTCGAAACAGCAACGAAATAATCGCGGCTGGTCAGGTAACAGGCTTTCTTGACGATTCCGATAGCCTCGTACCATTCTTTGTGAAAGGCAGTGCTGTCGGGGAAATTATCCCTGGCCCGGCAGGAATGTATCCCATACAGGGCATTGACCGGGACATCCACATCGCCCAGAAAATCCTGTTCTTTCCTTGTTCCCTCGTTAGGTTTATTCATTTCGGGTGTAAAGATTTATTTTGTAATTTTACAAAAACTTTTTCAAAGCATCAGGTTTGAAGCACTTATACTTACTCTTTTTTCTGATCTTATTTCCAATACTTTTATCAGGGCAAACAAACACCGACTTCTGGTTTGCCGGGCCTGAAGTTACATCAGGTCATGCCGACTCCCCTATCTTTCTCCGTGTAACCTCATTCAACCAGACTGCAAATGTAAGTATTTCGGAGCCTGCCAATACTGCAGCTTTTCCAACGCAGAATATTGTCGTTCCGGCAAACAACACGATATCCGTCAACCTGACTGCATGGAAGGAGATCATTGAATCAAAACCTCCCAATACAGTGTTGAATTACGGCATCCACATTCATTCAAATGTTCCCATTACAGCGTATTATGAGGAATCCAGTACACAAAATCCTGAAATATTTACATTAAAGGGCAATGATGCCCTGGGGACTTCATTTTATATTCCTTCCCAGGACACTTTGTATAATCAGGCTTTAAATCCCCAGGCTTACAACTCCTTTGATATCATAGCCACTGAAGATGGAACAACCGTGACTATAACGCCTAAGACTGCCATTGTGGGCCATGCTGCGAAATCCACCTTCACCGTGACCCTGAACCAGGGCCAGGTTTACAGCGCGCAGGCTACAGGACTGAACGGGCGTGACCACCTCATGGGCTCGACCGTTACTTCCGATAAAGCAGTTGCAATTACCGTCAAGGATGATTCTGACCGGTTTCCGGGCCAGGGTTGTTATGACCTTACAGGGGACCAGATAGTTCCTGTGAATATAGTCGGGACCCAATATATAGTTGTACGTGGTTATTCCAACGGTGCAATGAATGACTGGGTGTTTGTGACGGCCACTGCCAATAACACCAACATCAGCGTTAACGGTGTTTTTGCCGTCAACAAGAACGCCGGCGACACCTATCATTTCAAGATGGCCCTGACCGACACCTCCGCCTACGTTTCTACCGACAAGCCTGTTTACGTATGGCATCTTACAGGTTATGGCTGTGAAGCGGGTTCAGCCATTCTTCCACCGATGAACTGCACTGGATCTTCACAGATTGCATTCACACGCACCTCCGGAAATTCCTTTGAGCTGATCATCCTTACCAAAGCCGGCGCCCAGGGATCCTTTACCCTTGACGGAAACTCCGCCCTGGTTACCGCTGCAATGTTCCATGTTGTTCAGTCCAATCCTGCCTTCGTCTTTGCCCGTATCGATTTCCCCGTTGGCACATTGCCGGTCGGCGCCCATATCCTTGCAAATTCACAGGACATCTTTCATATGGGAGTAATTGAAACATATGATGCAGGGCAGGCAGGTTGTTCTTATGGTTACTTTACCGATTTTGCCAGCCTGAACCTCGGGCCTGACCAGGAGGTATGCCAGGGTGTCAGCATAACGCTTGACGCAGGGCCCAACCGGCTAAGCTATGACTGGTATTATAACGGCACCCTTTATACCTCAGGGGTTCAGTCCATAACAGTCAGCAACCCCGGAACATATTCTGTGACAGTGAACGACCACAGCTGTATATTATCCGATACCGTCGTCCTCAGTAATTATCCTTTTACAAACCCTGTCATAAACGGGGTCACCGATTTCTGTGAAGGCACTCCCCAGCAGCTCAGCGTGCAGGGCACATATACTTCCTACCTTTGGACTACAGGAGCGACAACCCAGTCCATTACAGTTAACACAAGCGGCACCTACGGCGTAACTGTTTCAGACGCAAATCATTGCACCGGAAACACCTCTGTGAACGTAACTGTTCATCCCCTGCCGACAGCAACAATTTCGGGTACTATTGCAGTCTGCCAGAATGCAACTCAACCCCAGATTATTTTTACCGGGGCTTCAGGAACAGCGCCGTACACCTTTACCTATAATATTAACGGCGGATCAAATGTTACCATAGCCACAACTTCCGGGAACAGCGTGACTTTGAATGTACCGACAGGAACTCCCGGCACTTTCGCATACAGCCTTGTGAGTGTGCAGGATGCAAGTTCACCCCTTTGTTCCCAGGCCCAGGCAGGGAGCGCCACTGTTACTGTAAACGCCCTGCCAACCGCAACCATCTCAGGGACTGTTGCAGTTTGCCAGAATTCAAACGCCCCACTGGTCACCTTTACCGGAGCATCAGCCACTGCACCTTATACCTTTACATATAAGATCAACGGGGGAGCCAACCAGGTTATAACCACCACCTCGGGCAACAGCGTGACACTGGCCGCCCCGACCAATGTAGCAGGCACATTCGTCTATTCACTGGTGAGCGTGCAGGACGGCAGCTCAACCTTATGTTCACAGGCCCAGGCCGGAAGCGCCACGGTAACTGTAAATCCCCTTCCTGCCGCCAGCATCTCAGGGACCACAGCAGTTTGCCAGAACTCTGCTTCACCCCCTGTTACTTTTACCGGTTCTTCAGCCACAGCGCCTTATACTTTTACTTACACCATCAATGGAGGTTCCAGCCAGACCATCACCACCACTTCAGGTAACAGCATCAGCATTGCCGCACTCACTATTACCGCCGGCACTTACGTATATGACCTGGTAAGCGTGCAGGATGCGAGCCTGACCCTCTGTTCACAGACCCAGACCGGAAGTGCCACGGTGACCGTAAATCCCCTGCCAACAGCCACAATATCGGGGACTATGGCTGTTTGCCAGAATTCCAACGCACCCCTTGTAACCTTTACCGGGGCTGCTGCCACCGCACCATATACCTTCACTTATACTTTAAACGGAGGTTCAAACCAGAACATCACCACTATTTCGGGTAACAGCATAAGCATTGCCGTTCCAACCAACACCGTCGGCACCTTTGTGTATACCCTGGTCAGTGTGCAGGATGCCAGCGTCACCCACTGTTCACAGGCCCAGGCCGGAAGCGCTACGGTAACGGTGAATCCTCTTCCAACAGCTGCCATTGCGGGAAACACTGCCGTTTGCCAGAATGCAAACGCTCCTCTGATAACCTTTACAGGGGCTTCAGCCACTGCGCCTTATACTTTTACATACAAGATCAACGGAGGGGCTAACCAGCTTGTCAGCACGACCTCAGGAAACAGCGTCACGGTGGCAGCTCCAACCGGCATTCCGGGAACTTTCATCTATACGCTTGTCAGCGTGCAGGATGGCAGCGCCACAACCTGTTCACAAGCTCAGGCCGGAACAGCGACAGTCACCGTCAATCCCCTGCCCACGGCAACAATCTCAGGAACAACGGCCGTATGCCAGAACTCATCCTCTCCCCTGGTCACCTTCACCGGGGCTTCGGCCACAGCACCCTATACCTTCACTTATAAAATCAACGGTGGTGCAAACCAGATGGTCACCACCACCTCGGGAAGCAGTGTAAGCATAGCAGTTCCGACTTCCACTGCAGGAACCTTCAGCTATTCCCTTGTAAGCGTGCAGGACGGAAGCGGCACCCTTTGTTCGCAGAACCAGGCCGGAAATGCCACCATCACAGTTTCCGCATTGCCCACTGCTTCCATCTCGGGAACCACTGCCGTATGCCAGAATGCTGCTGCCCCCCTGATCACGTTTACGGGGGCCTCGGCCACTGCTCCTTACAGCTTCACCTATAATATCAACGGGGGAGCCAGCCTTATCGTCACCACCACTTCAGGCAACAGCGTGACCATTGCAGCTCCGACCGATGTACTGGGGAACTTCAGCTACAACCTGCTCAGCGTCCATGACGGCAGCCCCCTGGCCTGCCAGCAGGCACAGACAGGAACAGCCACCATCACAGTCAACCCCAACCCCGACGTCACCCTGCAGTCCTGCAATGACCCGGCCACGACAAGGGGGTCTAAACCCCTGATATTAAAAGGAGGGGTTCCTGTAGGAGGCGCTTACGGAATAGACGGTAATCCACTGCCCACTGGCATCCTTGATCCTTCAACCCTGAGCCCAAGTCCTCCGGATCATATCATCTCATATACTTATACGAACCGCTTCAGCTGTGCAATTACAAGGACCCAGGCTCTGAAAGTCAACAACTCTCCCATTTTTACCTGTAAGAGTGCCATGACCGATATCCGCGATCAGAAAACATACCAGACTTTTGAGATCTATGTCGGGGGAGTTTACCGCTGCTGGATGTCATCCAATCTCAATTACGGCAATTTCACACAGAGCAATCTCGTGCAAACCGACAATTGCAGTGTTGAAAAATACTGCCAGGGAAATGACCTTACAAAGTGTGCAGAATCAGGTGCGCTCTACCAGTGGGATGAACTTATGAATTACCTGCCTGCGAATAATTTATCTGCAGAAGGCAGGCAGGGATTATGCCCTCCCGAATGGCATGTACCTACCGAAGCAGAATGGTCAGACCTTGAGACCTTTTACTCAGGACCCGGCCTGGCAGGCTGGAGTCTTCTGGACCTCAATCCCTTATACGGATTCCATGGAAAAACCGCCGGCTTCCTTTATCAGAATCTTGTTTGGGCTTTTGTACCACCAAACTTCAGTGCCACCATGTTTTGGACTTCTACCGTAAGTTCAGCCACAAACACAAGGATTTTCGCTCATGGCCTGAATGAAATAAATGCCAGTGTATCAAAATATTTCTCAACACGGGGCAACGCTTTGCCTGTTCGCTGTGTCAAGGATCTGTAGAAGTGTATTTGTATAGATAGTGGAGTGACAAATTTAACATTCCCTGATTATTATACTAAACATAACAACCGCAAGAGACAGAAAATTAAAGATATGTATTTTTTTTGTTTACATTTACACATTGACATAAAACCCATCTCTTGATTTTTTTTAAACTACAAAGACCCTGGTGACCTGATGGTCTGACTCATGAAACGATACAAGAAAGTACTCCCAACCTGCTTTTTTTCGGTGAACCTGGCAGGCCGGAAACACTCAACCCAATTCACCAGGACCATGACTGCTCTTTTTCTCGGGGTCTTATTGTTATCTGCTGCCATTCTCCCTGCAAAATTGACAGCCCAGGAAAATGGAGCAACTTACAAACTCGGGCAGCAACTTCTTCCGGGAAATTTTGAGCCTCAGACTAACCAGTCCTCCGGAGGTATCCTCCCGATGTATGATCCGATGACAGGCAACCTCAATACGAACTGTCCGAATTCGAACTTTTCAGTAGGGAATTTCTCAAACTTGACCGGATGTTACGGATGGTTTTCTACTGCCTGCAACTGCGCCAATCCCGGTTTTCTTACTTCAGGAGCCCATCCTTTGCATAAGATCATTGCAGCCCCGGGTTGGCTTGACCATAATACCTGTGATTCTTTGCAGACGGTTTACCCGGGTGAAGCTTATGTTGCGCGGCTTGGCGATACAATGTATACCAGCAATAATGGTAATGCATGTCCCCCGGGTGCACGAGGCATTAAAAAGGAGGCCGAACTGACTTACCAGGTAACTGTTACTTCCAGCTCATACCTTTTTATTTACAGGTATGCTGTAGTCCTGCAAACCGGCGGACATCCAAACAACCAGCAGCCTGATTTCAAAATCGAGGTAACGGATAACCTGGGTACTGTTCTTGACTCAACTTGCGGCTATTATTACATTACCGCCCAGGGGAGCGGCCCCCCGGCTCTCGGATGGCACCGGTGTACAAACAATGGAAACGGGAATGTTTACTGGAAAGACTGGACCACCGTCGGAATGAACCTGTCAGCTTATCTCGGCCAGACGGTTTATGTCAAATTCAAAACACGTGGATGCACTTACGATACTCATTTCGGTTACGCTTACATCTCCACTTACTGCAGTTCCCTGCAGATACAGACAGCACTTTGTGAAGGCGATACCTCCGCAACCCTGATTGCCCCCCCGGGATTCAGTCATTACCGCTGGAGCACAGGAGATACAACAGCCCAGATAACTGTACCTCACCCTGTTACCGGAGCAAGTTACTGGGTTAAAATAACTTCATATAACAATTGTGCAGATACTATCTGGAACACCCTTACTTACACTGTGATCACTACCGATTTTACCCATGCCGCTGCATGTCAGAATCAGTCCACTCAATTTACTGACCTCAGTACAGTTAATCAAAATCAAGTCGTTGACTGGAGATGGGACTTCGGTGACGCCACCCCAATTGTGGCGGGAATAAAGAATCCAACCCATACTTTTACAAATACAGGCACTTTCATTGTCAAACTGGTTTCTTACTCGACCGAAGGCTGTAAGGATTCCATCACCCATTCAGTTACTGTGAGCCCGATGCCAACCGCTACCATTACGGGCGGGACATCCGTTTGCCAGAATACTACATCCCCGTTGATAACTTTTACAGGAGCATCAGCCACAGCTCCATATACCTTTGGATATACCATCAACGGAGGTCCAATAGTATATGTTGCAACCACTTCGGGTAACAGCGTCACAGTATCCGCTCCAACCAATACGGTCGGTACTTTTATCTATGCCCTTGTCAACGTAAAAGAAGGAAGCGCGCAAGGGTGTTCACAGACGGCCACGGGAACCCAAACAATCACTGTGAACCCTTCACCATCAGGAACAATTTCGGGAAACACGGCATTATGCCAGAACGCAGCTTCTCCAGTGATTACATTTACCGGGACAGCGGGGACCTCGCCTTTCACCTTTACCTATACTCTTAACGGGGGTTCCAATCAAATCATTACAACTGTTTCGGGTAACAGTATAACACTTCCTGTAAGTACGAACATACCGGGAACCTATATCTATAATCTGGTAAGCATACAGGACGCAAGTGCAACAGCCTGTATCATGCCTCTGACAGGGACTGCTACGGTGACTGTCAACCCTTTACCGTCAGCAACTATTGATGGCACTGTATCCGTTTGCCAGAACGCCGCATCCCCGTTAATTACATTTACAGGGGATGTGTCCACTGCACCCTATACGTTTACCTACAAGATCAATGGAGGTGCAAATCTTGTCGTAACCACAACTTCAGGGAACACCGTGTCGGTTCCTGCGCCTACCAATACCGTGGGCACATATGTATATTCGCTGGTGAGTGTTCAGGATGGCAGCTCCACCGCATGTTCCCAGGCACAAACGGGAAGTGCAACAGTAACTGTCAATCCTTTACCCACAGCTACTGTTGACGGCACCATCTCTGTTTGCCAGAATGCAAGCCCTCCATTAGTTACTTTTACTGGAGCGGCAGCCACTGCTCCCTATACGTTCACTTACAATATAAACGGCGGCGCCAGTCAGTTTGTCACAACAATTTCAGGCAACAGTGTTACCATAGCTGCACCCACCAGTGTGGTCGGCGCCTTCACCTATAACCTTTTAAGCGTTCAGGACGGAAGTACGACCACATGCTCCCAGGCACAGACCGGCAGTGCAACAGTCACAATAAACCCATTGCCCACTGCAACTATTTCAGGAACAACAGCGGTTTGCCAGAATTCAGCAGCACCCCTTGTCACCTTTACAGGCGCATCAGCAACGGCTCCATACACCTTCACTTATAATATCAACGGGGGTGCCAGCCTGTTTGCCACCACTACCAGCGGGAACAGTGTAACAGTGACCGCTCCCACATCCACCGTAGGTACTTATACTTATAACCTGCTGAGCGTCCAGGACGGAAGTTCCACGGTATGTTCCCAGCCGCAATCCGGTGCGGCTACCGTCATTGTGAATCCCCTGCCGACTGCTGCCGTCACCGGCTCAACTGCAGTTTGCCAGAATGCCACAGCTCCCCTGGTCACGTTTACAGGCGCATCATCCACAGCGCCCTATACTTTTTCTTATAATATAAACGGCGGATCAGTACTGACCGTTACCACAACCATAGGAAACAGCATTACCGTTGCCGTGCCCACAGGCGTGGTAGGCAGCTTTACCTATAACCTGCTGAGCGTGCAGGATGGGAGCGCGACAGTTTGCTCCCAGGCACAAAGCGGAAGTGCCACAATAACCGTCAATCCTTTACCTACAGCGACGGTGGCCGGGACAACCTCGGTTTGCAGGAATGCCACTTCACCACTTGTCACCTTTACCGGTGCATCTTCCACAGCGCCCTATACTTTCTCTTATAATATTAACGGCGGATCGGTACTGACCGTTACCACGACCTCGGGAAACAGCATTACCGTTGCAGCGCCCACTAACGTTGTGGGCAGCTTTACCTATAACCTGCTGAGTGTTCAGGATGGAAGCAGCACAGCCTGTTCCCAGGCCCAGGGCGGAAGCGTGACCATTAATGTAAATCCCCTGCCCACAGCCACCATCTCAGGAACCACGGCAGTTTGCCAGAATGCAACAGCACCCCTCATCACCTTTACAGGCGCGTCTTCAACGGCTCCTTATACCTTCACTTACAAGATCAACGGAGGAGCCGACCTTGTCGTTTCAACCATTGCTGGGAACAGCGTGACAGTAGCCGCACCAACAGGTGCTGTTGGAACATATACTTATTCTTTGGTTAGCGTACAGGACGGAAGTTCAACGCTTTGTTCACAGGCCCAGGCAGGCAATGCAACAATTATAGTGAATCCATTGCCAACAGCAAACATTGCAGGCACGACCACCGTTTGCCAGAATGCTACGGCTCCCCTTGTCACTTTTACCGGTGCATCCTCAACAGCTCCGTATACCTTTACCTATAACATCAACGGGGGGTTGAACCAGACCGTAAGTACAACCATCGGTAACAGTGTTACAGTTACAGCCCCCACCAATGTACCCGGGACTTTTGCCTACAACCTCGTAAGTGTGCAGGATGGCAGCGCAACAGCCTGTTCGCAAGCCCAGGCAGGCATTTCGACTATTACTGTCAATCCATTGCCAACCGCAACAGTCTCGGGAACCACATCGGTTTGCCAAAACTCATCGTCTCCCCTGATCACCTTTACCGGTGCGGCAGCAACTGCGCCTTATACCTTCACTTATAATATCAACGGGGGAGCCAGCCAGTTCATCACCACTGTCGCAGGAAACAGTATAAGCATTGCAGCTCCGACCAATGTATTGGGGACATTTAGCTATAACCTCGTGAGCGTGCATGATGGCAGTGGGCTTTCCTGTTCACAGGCTCAGAGCGGAAGCGCAACAGTTACTGTGAACCTTTTACCAACCGCAACGATCGCAGGAACAACGGCTGTTTGCCAGAATGCGGCTACTCCTTTAATAACATTTACAGGAGCTTCCACAGCACCGCCTTATACCTTTACTTACAATATCAACGGGGGAGCCAGCCAGTTTGTAACTACCTCATCGGGAAGCAGCGTTACAGTGCCCGCTCCTACCAATACTACCGGTATGTTTACCTATAACCTGCTCTTTGTGCAGGATGGAAGCGCAACCCCTTGCGCCCAGGCCCAGGGCGGAATTGCAACCATTACAGTACGTCCTTTGCCTACTGCAACCATTTCAGGCACAACGGCAGTTTGTCGCAACTCAGCCTCTCCGCTTATAACCTTTACCGGGGCATCTTCAACAGCTCCTTACACCTTTACCTATAATATAAACGGAGGAGCTAACCAGGTAGTTTCTACCATAGCAGGTAACAGCGTAACCGTGGTCGTCCCGACAGGTACTGCCGGCACTTATATTTACACCCTGTTGAGCGTTCAGGACGGAAGCACAACCGCCTGCTTAAATTCACAATCGGGAAGCGCAACCATCACTGTAAATCCCTTACCCACCGCCACCATATCAGGAACGACAGCTGTTTGCAATAACTCCGCTGCACCTCTTATCACCTTTACCGGGGCATCTGCAACAGCTCCTTACACCTTCACATATAAAATCAATGGAGGTGCGAACCAGGTCATATCCACCAGCGCAGGGAACAGCGTCACACTACCCGCTCCGACATCCGCAGTAGGTACTTTTATATATTCATTAGTGAGTGTGCAGGAAGGCAGCTCAACCGCATGTTCACAGGCCCAGGGCGGAAGCGCCACAGTGATAGTGAATCCCCTGCCCTATGTAAACCTCACGGGTTGTAATGACCTTACTACAACATCAACCTCCAGGAGCTTTACTCTCAAAGGCGGATCGCCCCCGGGAGGAACTTATTACATCGACGGGGTTCCTGCTGCAGGAGGTATTTTCAATCCCTCGGTGCTTTCTTCAACAAGCCACCAGGTCACCTATACCTATACAGATTTCAATACCTGTAAGAGCACTTCAAGTTCGGTATTTATCAATATCATAA
>CAIJYT010000019.1 GCA_903824935.1 uncultured Bacteroidales bacterium
GAGGTCATACATTCCGTCGACCAGGGCCGAGAGGTTCATGCCTTGTTCAGGTTTCTTCTTTACCGTGGTATCGCTGGTTGTATAATAATACTTTACAGTGACCCCGTTGGGCATATGCAGGTCGGCATAATCATTCCTTGTCACCTTGCCGGGCAGTGCATTCAGATTGCTGTTCCTGCTGATTTTTACGCTGCAAAGGGACGCTGCATTCTCATCCACATAGGATTTGGCGAGCTTAAGCGTCAGAGGGCTTCTCCAGGTAAAATCATCGTACAGGGGCATGGTTGGCGTGACAAGGTCAGAAGGATCATCGGCAACGCTCATTGCAAAGATCTTGATGGCATCGTTCTGTGGGAGTTGTACATAGCCTGCCGAAGGGCTCACGGGTATGCTGTACTTGAAAATATAGGCATACTGGTATGGAACATTGATGGTATCCTTGTGTACATGGGTGGCGAACCAGGCCACTTCATCCCTCTTGATATATCCTTTCTCGACGGCTTTCAACCGGCCGTACTTATCAAAGATCCTGTTGTCATACTGCCCGATTTTCCCTGTATAGGCCTGGACTCTCACTGCCGACTTGATGTTTCCGGCCCTGAATACGCCGTTGGTGTCGTCGTTGGCGGCAGCAAGGATATACAGCCTGTTATAGTTCCCTGCTGAAGGCAGCATGACTTTCTGGCCTTTGCAGGCGATGGCGTTATTCTTGCCATCGCCCTTCAGCCCGAAAGTAAAGTCAATGCCATCCACAGTAAGTGAAGAAGGAAAAAGTTCAGCGGGAATGCTTACTCCTCCATCAGTGAACTTTCCGTTCTTTTTGTTATTGTCACTGCTGACTACATCCTCCTCGTATGCCAGCGGAAGGGTGATACTGGTGGGTGTGAACAGTTTTTCGGCAGGTTTTTCAAACTGCAGCCTGAAACTACGGATGGCAAATTTATCCATGTTCAGTAACAATTTCCCGTTGACAGGCTGTACCTCGCTGATGAATCGTTCCTGGCCGTCAACTTCAGATGCTTTCATCACCTTGCTGAGAAAACTGAGTTCAACATTCTGGGCAACTTTCCCTAACAGTTCCTGCAACCTGATCACGACATCATTGTTGTTCTCGGCTTTTTTGATGGCCCTGATATCGACCTGTGGACTTGAAGACCTGGCAAAGGACACTGATTTTCCAAGCGCGCCCTGGTGCTGGGGCACTATAAAAGCCAATGCGGGCTGGTTGAGCATCCTGCCCTGCCATTCGGTGAGAGCATTACGCCAGTCACCCTTATGCGGGTAAAGGGCGTAAATGAAATCATGGTTCCCGAAATCCTGCCACGACTGCTCATGGTATGTGTTTGCGAAAGGTGTGTAAAGCAGGGTAAGACGCAGTGTCTTGTCATCGGGTTTATCGGAACCGAACTTGGAGTCTTCAAGGATGCTGAGCCCGAAATTCCCCGATTTGTCGGTGAGGTCGAACCATTCGCGCGAAGGAACTTCATACTTCTTCTCGTTGTTGGTTGAGCGTTCAATGGTGCCGAGGCCAAGGTTGTAAGTTGCGTTAACATTCGATGCAGTAAGCGGGAATGAAGCTTTGAGGCTTACCCCTCTCGACTGCCAGGCAACTTCATTACGTACCATAACGATCTCCTCGCCTGCGGCAAGTGATACATACTGGGTGAAATCGGAATTTCTTCCCTTGCGCTCAATTTTAATGATGTCGCAAAGTTTTCCGTCATATACGAGAGTGATCTTAGCAGGGCCTTTTACATAATCAATGGGTGGATTCTTCCTGTCGCGCCAGTCCATGTTCCAGGCGGGCCAGTATTCGGGGTATTCATGCAGAAACTCCAGCCGCGCCGGCGCGGAAAGCATTTCCTTGTTCTGGCGCTTGTCAAACAGGCTGCTGATATCCCCGTTATCATTGACAGTCACTTTGAGGAATTCATTTTCCATGGTATTCTTTGTGGCTTTCAATGCTGTTTTCACTTCGGATTGCTTCGCGGCGGCCTGCACATCAAACACCGAGATCCCGATTGAAGGCAGGGTGGCAATGAAAATAAGCCTTATGGAATGTTTTGTACGGTAAAGGATCTGAACAGGAACCTCCTTGTCGTCAGGACCCACCACTTTGATAAAATCAGGCGGTGTGTCGGGATAATTGAGTTCTACATTCACGATTGACCTGCGGGCAATTGCCAGAGGGTTATATACTGCAACAGACTGGCCCGAGCCCCTGGTGTCCATCCCATGGATCACCGAAGCGGCAGATGCCTGCAAGGCACCTGAAAAGTAATTCAACGCAAGGATTTCGTCATTCCAGGCATATTCGTAAGCTTTTGGGATGCAGGTACCCGGCAGTATGTCGTGCATCTGGCTGCCAAGTACAAGCCACCAGGCTGCATTAAATTGTGACTGAGGATATTTAACTCCGCCGGCCAGGTCAGCGCAAACTGCAAGTGGTTCTGCAGCCTGTGCCAGGAGTTCATTTTTCCTGTTCCAGCGCTTCATATATGCCTGGGAAGTAATGGATCCGGCAGAATGCTGGGTAAGCAGAAGATCCCCGGAATAAGTTGGCAATTTAGCGGCCTGAACCTCGGTGAGGTCCCTGAAAAGCTGATCGGAAGAACATAAATACAGTTTGATCTTACTGTCGGGATTGTTAAGGGAGCCTACCGCATTTTTAACAGCTTCAGGGGAAGGAGAACCTCCTATATCACCAGTGCCGTAATACCTGTAATCTGCATAAACTCCGTATTTCTTTCCGTTGTCAAGAACCCTGTCAACCCATTGTTTTACGGTGTCGCAGCGGAATTCAACATCACCGCCATAGTCGGTTGCATTAAGTGCGGCAACAACTCCTTTTCCATCGGGGCCTTTCCAGTTACCGATGTTAAAAGGAATTCCAACGGCAGAACCCCATACAAGTTTCTGGGTCGAAAACCCTTTGATACCTGCATGTGCAAGAGCCGATGGCAGGTTGGCCTGGAAACCGAAACAGTCGGGGAGCAGGAAATCCACACTTTCCTTCCCAAACTCTGCACGGAAATAATTGTTCCCGTATAATACATGCCTGATGATTGATTCAGGTGAAGGGATATTGGCATCGCATTCATCGACAGATGATCCGCCTACAAACCACCTTCCCTGGCTCATATATTTCTTGAGTTTTTCGTAACGGTCGGGATAATATTCCTTCATCATCCTGTACCGCCTTGCACCAGAAAATGTAAATACATAGGATTTGTATTTTTCGAAGAGTGCAAAATTGTCATCCATCGTGGCTTTGATGAACTTGTTGATGGTCTCAACATAATCCCATCTCCATTGGGTGTCGAGGTGGGCATAACCAACAGTATAAAGTACCGGTTCGGTATTCAGATCATACTTTGGCCCGGCTTTCTTCACTTCAGGTTGAGACATTGCCTGTTCACAAAGAATTAATAAAAGAAATAAAAAAATGGCGATATATTTCATAAGTGCTTGATTGCTTGCAAAAACGCTCAGGTCATTTCATTAAACAGCCGAAACTTGCTGAAATGTGGAAAATCCTGACCCCAACATTAATTCCATCTGTAAAAATAGAAAATTTTTTATTCTGGAAATCCCTACCTTTGCAATCAATAAAAAAAGAGATATTTATGAAAAAATTTGCGTTCCTCTTGCTTATTGGTGTCATCCTGGCATCCTGTTCAGGAAAGAAGGACAGTTACACTATCACTGGTAAGATCATTGGCGCCGATAGCGGCAAGGTCTATCTTCAGAAATATGAAGTTTCGGATTGGGTGAAGATTGATTCGGCCCAGCTTCAAAAAGGCTCATTTACCTTCAAAGGAAAGATTGGTCTGCCCGAAATGTGGTTCATTACTGATAAGAGCAAATTGTTCCTCCCCATTTTTGTTGAGAATTCGAATATCACACTCGAAGTTTATGTCGACAGCGTGGATAAATCATCGGTCACGGGGTCTGCCACTCACGACATGTTCAAAAAATACAAGAAGCAGAGCGACAGTCTGAATAAGCTGATGGAATCCTGTTACAAGGATTACAAAGCTGCTAAAGACGCGAATGATACCTTGAAAATGAAAAAGGCTGATTCCGTGTCTGAAGTCCTTGACAAAGCTGTGAAATCAACTATCGTTACTTTCGCAAAAGCAAATCCCAAATGCGTTGTAGGTCCTTACCTGATCATGCGTTCGGCATACCAGTTTGAACTGCCTGAACTCCAGGATGCTTCTGCCGCATTCGATACCAGCCTGAATGCTTCCACCTATGTACAGTCTATTAAAAAACGTGTTGATGTCCTGAAAGCCGTTCAGATTGGCCAGGTGGCTCCCGATTTCACAATGAATGACACCACCGGTAAACCTTTCACCCTTTCATCCCTGAAAGGAAAAGTTTTACTTGTTGATTTCTGGGCATCATGGTGCGGCCCCTGCCGTGGCGAGAATCCCAATGTCGTGAAAGCCTATAACGCCTATAATAAAAAAGGCTTTGATGTTTTGGGTGTTTCTTTTGACAAAGATCACGGGAAATGGGTTAAAGCCATCAAGGATGACGGGCTCACCTGGAACCATGTATCTGACCTCCAGGGCTGGGGCAATGCTGCCGGAAAAATATACGGTGTAATGTCTATTCCTTCCAATGTGCTGCTCGATAAAGACCTGAAGATCATAGGCCGTAACCTGAGAGGTGAAGACCTTAGAAAGAAACTTGCTGAAATCCTGGGCCCCCCTGCTCCTGAAAAGAAAGTTGTTGCCAAAAAGGGGAAAAAATAAATCTGATTAATTAATGGCATCGCCGGGGTAATTTTATCCCGGCGATGCTATTTATCCATAATTGTCAAACTGAAAATACTACGTAAAATGATCCGAAAGGTTCTCCTGGCATTCTTCCTTTTTTCATCCTTGTTTTGTTTGTCTCAGAAATCACTTGATGGAACAATTCATAACCTCGGGAAGACGAAATTATACCTGCTGAACATCTATGGTGAAAGAACCAGGGTGGTTGATTCCACGCTCAGCGATTCACTTGGCAGGTTTCATATGATGCTGCCTTCCAACACAATTACAGGCCTTTACAGGATAGGTTGGAGTAAAACCGGTTCGGTGAACCTCATCCTGAACGCTGAAGATGTTAAGTTTGAAACCTGGGCCACCTCATCCGAAGATTCCCTGAAAATAATCTCATCCACCGAGAATCAAATACTTCGTTTGTTTAATGTAAGGGGGAGGATCAACCAGTCAAAACTGGAATTGCTGATGCCTGTCGTAGATTTTTACCCGGTTAAGGATGAATTCTACAGCAGGATTGTAAATGAATTCGAGACCATACAAAAAACCCAGAAGGTTTTCCTGGATTCCATGAGCAGGAAATATCCTGCTACGTTTGCCATCAGGATGCAAAAAGTATTGCAGACACCATATCTTCCGGGTTCGCTTACGTCCAATGCACGTATGGACTACCTGAAACAGCATTACTGGGATAAGGTGGACTTCAATGACACTGCCCTTCTCAGGAGCAATGTATTTGCCGACAAGGTCATATCATACCTGGCTATCTACCAGAACAACAGGCTGAACCAGAAGCAGCTGGAAACTGAATTCATTAAAGCGGTCACTATTGCACTGGGGGCTGCTTCCGTTTGTCCTGAAACCTACAAGTTCATGCTGGATTACCTCGTGGGAGGTTTCGACAAATATCATTTTGATGACGTTATCACTTATATTGCCGACAATTTCCAGGATCCGTTCTCATGCGAGGATGCAGCCCGTAAATCGGCCTTACAGAAGAAGCTCGACAACTTTAAAAAGCTCAGCGTAGGAAAGACCGCCCCGGTTATTGCTGTCCCGGATGCAAAAGGGAATATGGTCAGTCTCTCATCAGTTAAAAATCAGTATACCCTCCTGGTTTTCTGGTCCAGCCAGTGCCCCCATTGTACCGACATGATGCCAAAGCTAAAAACCTGGTACGATAAGCAGAAAACCAGGAAACTTGAAATTTTTGCAATCTCTCTCGATACAAGCAAGAACGACTGGCTTTCGTTCGTAAAAAAAGAAAAACTCAACTGGATCAATGTTTCCGAACTAAAGGGATATTTCGGGAAAGCCGAAGACGAATATAACGTCTATGCCACTCCGACCATGTATTTGCTTGATCAGCAAAAAAATATCGTTGCAAAGCCGATCACATGGCGTGAACTCGAGCAGGCATTGAACCAAAATGTAAAATAACGTGATGGTCGTGACGCCGCTTCGCTGGTTACCACCGTCACGAAAAATATTATTTTTGCAGTTCATAGCCGAAATCTAAAATCATGTACGAATATATCAAAGGCCGCCTGGTCGAGAAAAATCCGGCATATGCAGTTATAGACTGCAACGGTGTGGGTTATTATCTCAGTATTTCAATCTATACGTATTCAAAGATCGAGGAAAAGGAAAATTGCCTGTTATTCACCCACCTGGTTGTGAGGGAAGACGCCCATATGCTTTTCGGATTTGCCGATATAGGTGAAAGGGAGTTGTTCCGCCACCTGATCAGTGTTTCCGGCGTGGGGGTTAATACGGCAAGGATCATTCTTTCATCCCTGAATCCTTCGGAAGTGACCCAGGCTATTGTTGAGGGGAATGCCCCGATGCTGCAGAGAATTAAAGGTATAGGCACTAAAACTGCCGAACGCATCATCATTGACTTGAAAAACAAGCTGTCCAGGAACCTGATTCCATCAGAAAAATCAGGTATTTTGCACAATACTAACCGTGAAGAAGCGTTATCTGCATTAAGCATTCTGGGATTTCCCAAAGTGCTGGCGGAGAAAGTATTAAACAAGGTAATTGAATCAGAGGGCTCCGGCCTGTCTGTGGAACAGCTTATTAAACAAGCACTGAGGTTGTTATAGAGCTTGTTTGAATTGATTTCACTGATCTTAGCTAACGGAACAAAACGGAATTGGTGAACTACTTTAACATTGCTGTAAAATACTGTCTTGTCTTAATGGTTCTCCAGGGTTTTGCCATACCGTCCGTTGCCGGGCGGCCCGGGCAGAGCTTTGGACGGACCCTCGACGTTTTTTGTTCTGCCGATACCGGTAAAATCCTGGATACCAATCTGAGGTATCCATTCTCCTACGATGCCACTACCCCGGGGACAGGCAAAACCAGTCCCCTTTACCTTAAAAATCCCCCAAACATCAAAACTGTCGTTGAGTATGACCCGGCGACGCACCAGTATTATAACCTGTACAAGATAGGTAATGAGACATACAGGATCCCGACAACCATGTCTTTCAACGAATACCAGGACATGGATATGCAGAACCTTTTGAAAAGTTACTGGAAGGAAAGGGCTGAAGCAGCCGGGATGGATAATGCGAAAGGGGTAATACCCAAGATCCATATCCCGGGAAAATTCTTTGAAACTATTTTTGGGAACAATACCGTGGATATCAGGCCCCAGGGATCCGCACAGATCAACTTTGGTATCGTTTCGAACCGAAGGGACGACCCTATGCTTAATACCCGGCAAAGGAGGCAGACCAATTTCGACTTCAATGAGAAGATACAGATGAATGTCATCGCCAAGATCGGCGACAAGATTGAGTTCAAGATAAACTATAATACCCAGGCTACCTTTGATTTTGAGAATACCCTGAAACTCAAGTATGAAGGTAAGGAAGACGACATAATCCAGCTGATCGAGGGGGGTAACGTGAACATGCCCCTGAATACCACCCTCATTAAAGGGACCGAAAGCCTTTTCGGGATCAAGGCCAAACTGAGATTCGGTCGGCTAACCGTTACGGCGCTGTATTCACAGCAGAAAAGTGAAACTAAAAATCTTACTGTCCAGGGGAATGCACAGACCAATAAATTCAGGCTAAGAGCCGATGAATATGAAGAGAACCGTCATTTTTTCGTTTCCCAGTATTTCAGGGATAATTTCACAACAGCTCTCAAATCTCTTCCGATAATCAATTCATCAATCAATATCCTGAAGATCGAAGTATGGGCCACCAACATCGGCGCAGCTGTTACAGAGAACCGAAATATCGTGGCATTCCAGGACCTTGGGGAATTCAAACCATATAATACCAGGGTGTTTACTCCCAAACCGCCTAATTCACTGCCTTCGAATTATTCCAATGACCTCTTCTACAAGCTGATGCCTAATACAGCCGACTCCAACAAGGTCCGCAATATCAATACTGTTAGCGAGTACCTGAAAGGTCCTCCTTTTTTCCTGGTATCGGGTCTGGATTTCGAGAAAGTTGAAAGCGCACGTAAACTTCTCCCAAGCGAATACACCTTTAACCCAAGGCTTGGGTTTATTTCGCTTAACACCAATCTCAATCCCGATCAGACCCTCGCTGTTGCTTACCAGTACCAGATTGTTGGCGACCCCACGATCTACCAGGTAGGTGAATTTTCAGACCAGGGGATAAACTCACCTAAAAGTTTGGTGGTTAAATTGTTGAAATCCACTTCCCTGAATACACGTATCCCGATGTGGAACCTGATGATGAAGAATGTGTATTCACTGGGTGCATACCAGGTGCAATCGCAGGATTTCACCCTGAACGTATTATACAACGGGAATTCCAACGGGGTGCCTACGGCATATCTCAGCGAAAGCCGTATCAAAGGCACACCCCTGCTCAGGGTATTGAGCCTTGACAAACTGAACATGCAGATGAACCCTCCTGCCGACGGAATGTTCGATTTTATTGACCAGGCAGCGACCTTGGGCGGAACCATACAGGCTACTAACGGAAGGGTTTTTTTCCCGGTGCTCGAGCCTTTCGGGAGTTCGCTAAGGGATTCGATCCTTGACCCGAATGACCCGTACTCGATTGCGCTTGCTAACAAATACTGCTTTGATTCCTTGTATACCCTCACTAAATCCCAGGCGAGGCAATACCCCGATAAAAACAAGTTCGTTCTCGACGGTTATTATAAATCGACTACGGGCTCGGAAATATCCCTGAATGCACTTAATGTCCCCCAGGGTTCTGTGAAGGTTACGGCAGGCGGTGTTATGCTGACCGAAAATGTTGACTATACAGTGGATTATACCCTGGGTCGTGTTCGTATTATCAATGAAGGACTGTTGAATTCAGGCACTCCTATCAATATCTCGATGGAGAGCAACCAGATGTTCAATATTCAGACCAAACGACTGATAGGAGCCCACCTGGATTACAAGATCAATAAGGATTTCAACCTGGGTGCAACCATTATGAACCTGAATGAGCGTCCCCTCACTCAGAAAGTTAATTACGGTGATGAACCCATGTCGAA
>CAIJYT010000020.1 GCA_903824935.1 uncultured Bacteroidales bacterium
ACAGTTTTCGAAGGGAAGGAATATCCGATAAGCCTGCATAAAACATTAGGCATGAACCAGCCGGATAATACTTTGATGCCCTCACTGACCAGTTTACCCCTGCCGGCGTGTTTTTCAACGAACGGACATGACCATGATGAGAATCACGGCTATTGCGGGGCCTGCAGTTTCAACATGATGCTTAGAAACAGCGGGGTTCTGACTACACTGAGTTTTACGCCAGCAAAATAATAAAATAGAAACGACATCATATGAAAAGCAACTTCAATTCGAAGATTACCTGCTTTTTCCTTTTCTTCTCCTTTCCACTCTGGAGTCTGGCCCATACCCAGGAACAGGTACAAATGGCGAACAATCCTCTGGCAAAGGCAAATTCTATTGGCTTTCAGAATTATTATACCCCAAGTCTATATGGGCTGGAAGGCATGAGTGCCAACACGTTTATGGTAAGGCCGGTACTTACCGGCTGACTGCTCACCTGGCAAACCTCGGTCATGAGTGCAAATAAAAAAGCGGAATCCCGGCCTTTGCACACTGCAACGGCGATGCGGCCATCGACATGTTCATAACGGCCCACGAAGCTGCCATCAGCGGGCTGAACCTGCCCGACACCAACAGGGGAAAGGTTATTATCCACTCCCAGATCATCCGCCCTGATCAGCTTCATAAATATAAAGTGCACCATATCTTCCCTTCATTCTTTACCAACCATACTTTTTACTGGGGAGATATTCATGTGATCAACCTTTGCAAGGAAAGAGCATTCTTTATAAGCCCCTTAAAAGCAGCCCTGGATTCGGGCATTGTTTTTTCAAACCATACCGATTTTAATGTCACTCCCCTGAATGCGATTTTTACCATATGGACTGCTGTGAACCGCGTTTCACGCACAGGAGTTATTATCGGGCCCGACCAGAGGATCACACCTTATGAAGCATTGAAAGCGATTACCATCAATAGCGCATATGAGATAGGGGAACAGAAGATAAAAGGATCTATTGAACCAGGTAAATTAGCCAATTTTGCAATACTTTCAGATAATCCTTTGAGTGTTGAAACAATGAAAATTAAAGAAATCCGGGTAACCGGGACAATCAAGGAAGGGAAAAGCGTGTATCATTTATATTAACTTTGTCCTCGCTCAGGTTCCTGAACCAGCCTGTCGCGTTTTTTTTAATCAATTGATAATGTTAATATGAATATATCCAGCCGGAGAGCGGCCCGATGTTATGATACTGAGGTTGATTTCAACACTCAGTACTTCAACAGAATTTTCAAAGTGTGCCTGCTCATAATCCTTGTGGCTATGTCTGGCTTCCCCGCCGGAGCCGGTACTTCAGTTCACGACAGTCTTCAAAAGCAGTTTAACGGCCTTAAAGGTGCGGATAAGATCGCAATGCTTGCCCGTGTGGCTGGTAAAGAGCTTACAAAAGATCCCGCATTTCTGAAGTCGGGGATCAAGAGCATTCTGGCCGAATCTGCTGTATTAAAGCAGAAAGGATCTCTCGATTCTTTGTATCAGCTCATAAAAGTGTTATCAAAGTACCAGAGTATTGAACTGGCCAGGCCCCTGGTCTATGCCGGGACCAGGGCCGCATCGGAACTGGGCGATCATGAAAAGGCATTTCTTTTAGAACTCGCTCTTTCCGACCTTTTCTATGACCTGAATCAGGGCGACAGCGCCACAGTCTACCTGGACAGGGCGGCTGAAACAGTTAAAACAAAAAGTCTTGATTCGCAGGAACATCTTCTGATGAGCCGGCGTGCACGGATTTCAGAGTTGAAAGGAAGGAAGCTGGAGGCCCTCCAGTTGTTTTTACAGGCGGCAAGGCTGTACCAGGCAAAAAATATGCAAACAGAACTTGCGGTAATTTATGACAATATAGGAACCCTGCATTTGGGTCTTAATAATAATTCCGAAGCTGTAAAGTATCTGAAAATGGCTGATGCCATCAACCAGAAACCAGGACTGGAAAACCAGAGGAACATCACCTATGTCAACCTGGGAGTGGCTTACAAGGAATACGATTCGCTTGCTGAATCTGTTAAATGGTATAAAAAATCGATTGCACTTTCAAGGCAAACCAACGACGAGTACCAGTTAGCCCGTGTATATTTTAACCTGGGCAATACGGAGCAAATAATGGGTAAGCTGGATGAAGCAAAGGCCCTGTACGACAGCTCTCTGTTTTACTGCAGAAAACTGAATATCGACTACGGGGTTCTGCTGATTACAATCAATCTGGGTGAATGGCACTTTTTAAGGAAGGATTATGCTTCTGCGCTGGAGTGTCTGAACACCGCCGAAAAGAAGCTGCAAACCTACAAGCTGCCCACCGAAACGGATGAAGTTTTAAGACTGTTTGCCCTGGTGTATGAAGCCACGGGCAACTATCCTGCGGCATTAAAAAGCTTCAAAGCATATATTTTGCTCAGGGATAGTATTGAAGGCGCCAGGACCAAACGCAGCCTGCTTGAACTCCAGGCTCAGTACGAGCAGGAACGTTCGGCGAGGGAGATTGCTTCGCTCAATGAGACTATCCAGAGCGGGAAAGCAAGAACAAGACTGTACATTATACTCGCTTTAGTATTATTGGCATTACTGCTTCTTATATCAAGCTTTCTGATTCTTCTCTTTTTCAGAAAACGGCAAAGCGACCAGAAGCAAAAACTGGCCGAACAACAAGCTCTCCACTCAGAACAGGAAAAAGTACTGAAACATGCCGAACTGGAAAAGAAAACGTTGGAACACCAGCTTAAAGAGGAGGAGGTTGAGCGGCTTGAAAGGGAGGTGAACATAAGGGAGCAGGAACTGGTTTTCCAGTCGCTGATCAAAACCGAACTTAACCATGTAAACCGCTCGGTACAAGAGAAACTGGGGCACTTTCAGTACCGTTTCCCTAAAAAGGCCGACCAGGAAGAGTTCGGCCAGATACTGTCGGAAATCATGCGTGATGCATCAAGTAGCCCGATGAACGACTTCGAGGTCATATTTAAACAGATGCATGGAGAATTTTCGGAGAAGCTGCTTGCCATCTGTCCCGCTCTTTCACGAAGTGAGCTTCAGATCTGCGCTTTACTTCGATTAAATCTATCTTCAAAAGAGATCGCGCGGATTGCAAATCTTTCAACGGCCACCATTGAAGTCACCCGCCATCATATCCGAAAAAAGCTCAAGCTTGATCAGAAAGAGAGCCTCACCAGCTTTCTTATTCGGATTTAACTCACTTTTACCGCCTTTACATTTCCTTATAATTATTAGTAATCAGCATTAGATCTGTTACTTAAAAACTTGACATAACAGAGCTATTTCATGCAATTCGTGAATCATCTTTCATCATATCAGATATTTAGCATCTTTTATTAAGGAGAATACAAAGAGATTCCCAATTTTGCCCTTGACTCTGCCTGCTCCGACAGGGTACCTTTATTGCAGTATATTTAAATAGCACAATGCAAAGCGAGACTGCCTTGTTAACCCTTGTTCTGATTGCTGATGACCATGATGACCATTATCTGGCAATGGAAGAGACATTATTACAGGAAGGTTTTATTGTCGAGCGTGTTCGTTCAAGCGAGGATGCCATTCTGCGCTGTTCAAATCAACCTCCCGTTAACATTGCGCTTGTTGATGCGAGCCTGCCCGGGAAAAACGCACATCTGCTTACCCAACAGCCCCGTCCGGCCAATTATCCTCCTTTGACGTTTATCCTCATGTCGAGCTTCAGCGTTACTGCCGTATCGCTGGCGCTTGCCTGGGGCTGCAAGGAGTTTTTATCCAAACCAGTTGGCATGGATGAGCTGCTGGCCGTGGTGAAAAAATGGAGCAATGCAGGAATGCACATACAATCTGCAACTTAAAATGCAAAGATTTAGTCAACTTCAATTGCCTGTAATAGATTTAGTACCTCTTAACGAACATTTAACCGAAGGATAAAAATGAAAAAATCGAAAAACGGATTATTCAGCGGATTGGCAGCTGCAGTCACCCTGATTATTATAATCAGCCTGGGGAACTATGGCTGTAAAAAAACCACAAGTGAACCGGAACCTGTTACCAGTCAGGGTGTGCTTTACACCCATTCAAGCGGGATCACGATTCTTTCACTGAAAGGCACCTACTATCTGATGGGTACCCATTATGGCAGGCTCATGAAAGACTCCCTGCAAAAGTGGGCCAACTATTATAACACCACATGGCATGATGCAAATCCTGTGGTATACAACTATGTGACAAGTAAAATTCTTGAGACAGGGAACGATCTTTTTCTCAGTGATAAAATCAAAGATTTTCTGGATGGGATTGTACTTACCAGCGGACTCTCGAAAAATGATGTTTATCGTCTCGATCAATGTTGTGCATTTGATTACATGTTCAGCGGAAATCCAACAATATCTAAAGGTGCAGCATGCACCTTTATTGGCGCCTATGGGGCTGCAACCGGAGGGCATACAATCATCGCACGAAACCTGGACCTGCAGCGACCATTGGCCGTGCGGAATTACAACAGTGTGATCACGATTATGCACCCCATAAACGGCGATCATATGGTTGCCACTTTCGGATTTGTCGGATTCCCTCAGGGCTATGCGCTGTTGAATCTCGACAATTCCGTATTTACCGAGTATAATACAGGAAATTCAGCCGATGCAGGAACCGATCCGGATCTGACATCAAGAGACATGATGGATCTCGCGTTTGATGCGATTACTGAAAAAGGCAACACGAACGCCCAGAACACTGCGGAGTACCTGCGAACGGGAAGGCTTCTTTCGCCTTCGTTTTTTGGTGTAGCCGACCAGGGAAATGTGCTGGTAGTACAACGCGCAATCCACGACACGGGCGTTATTGCCCAAAACAGTCTGGGTAATAACATCAATGGGATGACCAATGTTTTTCTTGACAGCACTATTCATAAAACCAAATTAAATATTTACAACGCATCCACAGCGATCGATGCCCCCGAACAAGGAAAGGATACACCTGCACGGGGTATGGTTCGCTGGGTGCACCTTGTCAGCTATTTTACCACGCATCCCTCTGGTCTCGATGTTAACGCAATGAAAACCATCAT
>CAIJYT010000021.1 GCA_903824935.1 uncultured Bacteroidales bacterium
ATATCAGATAATAAAAATTAAAAAAACAACAGATATGAAAAAAATTAACATAAAACTCATAGGACTGGTTTTATTGATGGTTCTGGCGCTTGGTTCCTGCAAAAACTGGATCGACACCAACCTCAACAAAAATCCGGAACTTCCTGCTGATGTCCCAATGAGTTCCATTTTGACAGGTGTTCAGGCCAATATGGGCTACAACACTATCGGTGGGAATGACCTTTGCAGGGTTACTTCCATCTGGATGCAATATTTTCAGGGAGTTGCACGCCAATCACAGGCTACTACAAACTACTATCTGCTCGAATCAGATATCAATAACCTGTGGGTGACCAATTACACCAACACCATGATGAACCTTCAGACCCTTATTTCCAAGGCAAATACTGCAGGCGACCCCACCTACCGGGGTGTTGCAGAAGTGCTGTTGGCTAATTCTCTCGGTGTTACAACAGATGTATGGGGTGATCTTCCATATTCTGAAGCTTTCCAGGGCATGGGGAACCTTAACCCTCATTTTGATGCCCAGAAAGACATCTATGTTGTTATACTCAACCTGCTTGACGATGCAATCGTTCAGTTAAGTACACCAGGTGCACCTGCCGTTGGTGGTGACGTGATGTACGGTGGCGATCCATCATTATGGTTGCAGGCCGCTTATTCTTTAAAAGCAAGGTATATCCTGCATAAATCAAAGCTCGACCCGAATGCATGGACCGATGCTTTAGCTTTAGTCAGCAACGGTATCAACAGCAATGCAAATGACCTTCAGTTCTCATTCTTTGATGCAGCAGGTCAGCAGAACCCACTTTACCAGTTCATGCAGCAGCGTGGTGACATCAGCATGGCCAAGGTGTTTATCGACACGCTTAAAAAACGTTTCGACCCGAGGCTCCCGATGTTTGCAACCGCTGTCGGCGACACTGCATACCTAGGTAATGGCTGGGGCGAAGTAAGCGCTGAGGTGTCTATGCCAGGAAGCGCTGTTGCAGGCGCTGCTTCCCCTGTTCCGTTTATCACCTATGTTGAAACCTTGTTCATCAAGGCAGAATGTCTGTATAAGACCAATGCCCCGGTTGAACAGGTAAGGGCTGCCCTGATTGATGCAGTTACGGCTTCATTGGAGAAATGGAACACCAATTATACTGCATGGTTACCAATGTATACACAATACATTAATGTTTCCTCAGGTGCACCTCTGTTTAAGGAAATCATGACCCAGAAATGGATCTCCATGTACAACCAGGCTGAGGTTTTTGTTGACTGGAGAAGAACAGACAATGTGATCGGCCTGCAGGCTAATCCTTTAACATCAGCTCAGGAAAATGTAATTCCAAGGCATTATCCCCAAGCTCAGAGTGAAGTAAACTACAACCCGAATACTCCTCCACTTCCCAACAGTTTGTGGTCAAGGGTATGGTGGGATGCTGCAGCTCCTGGTAAATAATCAGATTTGACATGAATAAAAAAGGCGGCCGCTGGCCGCCTTTTTTATTTCAGAAATGCCGCACCCAGCATCGCCGCCTTATGATCTGCCTCCCCGCAAAGCTTTTCCAGATCGAGAGGGCTTTTGAGTTATCTTCAAGCTGAGGATTCGAGTATGCCTTTGTTATCCCGTGTTTACGGTATGCCTCATGAAGATACTGCCACACCAGGGCTGCAGCGCCTTTTCCATGATAATCGGGATGCACGCCCACCAGGTACATGTCGATAAGGTCATTGAAATACACCGACTTTAACAAATGTATCCAGCCGAAAGGAAAAAACCTTCCGTTTGATTTTTGCAAGGCCCTGGTTACCGAAGGCATGGTAACCCCGAACCCAACAACATTATCTTCAGGATCCAGCACAAAAGCTACGAATTCGGGACGGATAAAACCGAAATACTGTTGTACATAGGCCTTCATCTGCTTCTCATTAAGTGCTGCAAATCCATACAGCTCATCGAAAGCTGCATTCAGCATTGCAAACATTTTTTCGGCATACATTAAGAGATCTTTCCTTCGCTTTGCCTTTAATACCCTCAGATGGAATTTATCTTCAACTATTTTTACTGCACGAACAAACTTTTCAGGTAATTCAGTGGGTATCTCGAATTCATATTGCACCCAATCAGTGGCTTTTCCGAATCCCATTTTCACCATATGTTCGGGATAATAGGGATAATTGTAAATTGAAGACAGGGTGCAGTGCTGATCAAATCCTTCGATCATCATCCCTTCATTATCCATGTCGGTAAAGCCTAATGGGCCGTGAATGCCCTTCATTCCCTGCGACCTGCCCCATTCCGACACGGTCTCTATGAGTTTAGCCGAAACCTCAGGATCGTCAATGAAATCGATCCAGCCGAACCTCACAAGATCCTCTCCCCAGCGCTGGTTTGCCTTCGGATTGATAATGCCTGCTATCCTTCCGGCCAGCTTGCCGTCATTATATGCAAGCCAGTATTCAGCCTTGCAATATTCAAAAGCGTGATTCTTTTTCCGTGACAAAGTAGTCTTCTCATCCATTATAATTGGCGGACACCAATATGGATTGCCTTTATATAAATGATGAGGGAAAGTGATGAATTTTTTTAAGTCTGCGGATGAGGTAACTTTTCTGATCTCTGTCATCAGGGTTTTGTTAATGCAACCAACCTTCTTTTTTATACCATTCAAGAACCTCTTTCACCCCCTTATCCAGGTCATATTCAGCCTTGAAACTGAAATCCTTCTGAAGGACGTCAACCTGGCAGGTCCAGTTAAGGCTTTTCATGATATTGAATTTATCGGTGTTGAGAGTAGGCATTCTGCCTGTAATGCTGAATATCTTTTCCATTGCAAAGGCAATGCCCCCGACAAGTCCTGCGGGCACAGTAAAACTCAGGGTTTTTTTGTTAAGGTGTTTTTTTGTTATTGCCGCAAACTCCCTCGAAGTATATTCCTTCCCGTCAGTCACGAAGTAAGATCTTCCCGAAATATCCGACAGCACTGCATCGACGATAAGCCTTACCAGGTCCTTCACATAGATGAATGTAAGGATCTGCGGCCTGGAACCTATATATGGCTCCATACCCCTGCTGATGGTCTGAAAATAAACAAAATAATCAGTTTCCCTTGGTCCGTATACCCCCGAAGGCCTGATGATCAGCCAGGGGAAATCAGTTACAGACATTAAATACTTTTCGGCTTCAAGCTTGCTTTTTCCGTACTCATCCACCGGTTTTGGCGTATCGTCAAGCATGACAGGTTTCATGCTCACCTCATCCCCCGGTCCGAAAGCCGCAAGGCTGCTGGTATATACAAATTTCTTTGGCAGCGTGCCCGCTTCAATCAATGCTTCAGCAAAATTCCTTGTGAATGTATAATTGACAAGGTAAAAATCCTCTTTTTTCCTGGCTTTGGTGAGCCCTGCGTTATGGATAATGTAATCGAAAACCACGCCCTCCTGTTTCTTTTTCAGAAGGAATTCTTTGATGCTTTCCTTATTGGTAAAGTCTATTTCGGCAAACAGTATCCTTGGATCCTGCAAATACTTTTTCGAACTTGACTTCCTCATCCCGGCGTAAACCTTGAGATCCCGCTTCAGGGCTTCCTCAACAAGAAAACTTCCGATAAAACCGCTGGAACCGGTGATAAGAATATTACCCATCAATCTCAGGAAAAATGTTTCACCCAGCACCTTCTGGTAAGATGCTGGCGTGCAGTATCAAAATTCTTCCACATCAGGATCGCCCCTTTGTTATCCTCCAGCTGAGGATTGGTAACGACATATTTGACATTGTTTTTGAGGAATCCCTGGTGGATCGCATTATAGTAGATGGAGACCACTCCCTTGCTGAGGTATTCAGGTTTTACCCCGTTCAGATACATATCGATGATTTCATTGGACTTCAGAGCCCTGAGGATGTGAAACCAGCCGAAAGGAAAGAGTTTCCCATTGCATTTCTGAAGGGCCTTTGTAAGCGAGGGGAGGCAGACGCCGAAACCAACCACGTCGTCAGCTTCATCCAGAACCATTCCTACGTAATCAGGGTTAATGAATGGGAAGTACTGCTTGGTGTACAGGTCGGTCTGCTTTTTCGTAAGGCGGGTATAGCCGTAGAGGTTGTCAAATGCGTCGTTCAGGGTATCCCACATTTTCTGGGCATACGGAAGGAAATCCTTTGCTTTCCTGGCATGGAGCAATCTCAGCTTGTATTTTTTAGAGACGAGTTCCGCAGCCCTTTGTATCTTCTCAGGAATAGGGGGAACCTTGAATTCATATTGTATCCAGTCGGCAGCCCTCTCAAATCCCAGCGTTATCATATGGTCTACGTAATACGGGTAGTTGTATATTGAAGCCATGGTGGCGAGTTCATCGAATCCCTTGATCAGCATGCCTTCGTTATCCATATCTGAAAACCCGAGCGGGCCGTGGATGCCGTTCATCCCTTTGCTTTTCCCCCATTCGGTCACTGTATCTATCAGTGCTTTTGAGACTTCACGATCATCGATGAAATCAATCCATCCGAACCTCACAAGTTTTTCATTCCAGCGTTCGTTAGACTTAAAATTGATTATCCCCGCAATCCGGCCGACCAGTTCATTCCCTTTATAGGCAAGGAAATACTTTGCTTCACAAAATTCAAAAGAAGGGTTCTTTTTCTTGTCCAGGGTATTCCACTCATCCATTCTCATGGGCGGGCACCAGTATTTATTCCCTTTATACAAAGAATAGGGATATTTGATGAACCGGCTAAGATCGCTTTTCGATTGCACCGGTTTAATGACCATGCTCATTATTGCTTATTTAATGAAAAATCAGATGATATGAAGCTTCTTCCCGACCCGTTCAAACTTCTCAAGGGCCGTGTCGATCTGTTCCTTCGTATGGGTCGCCATCAGTGAAAAACGAATCAGCGTATTGTCTTTACTTACTGCAGGGGCAACCACGGGGTTGATGAATACACCTTCATCAAGCAACATCTTGGTAAGCTTCAGTGTCTTGATATTATCGCGGATATACAAAGGAATGATGGGCGTGTGTGAAAGCCCTGTATCAAACCCGAGCCGTTTGAAATTTTCAAGGGCATACCAGGTCAGATCCCATAGACGTTTTATCCGTTCCGGTTCATTTTTCAGTATTTCAAGGGCTGCAAGGACGGCTGCTGCAGAAGCAGGCGTCATACTTGCGCTGAAGATCAGGGTACGTGAATGATGTTTAATATAATTAATGGTCTCGAAATCGCTGGCAATAAAGCCTCCCAGGGCGGCCAGTGATTTTGAGAAAGTTCCCATGATCAGGTCAACCTTGTTTGTAAGGCCGAAATGGGATGCCGTTCCTGAACCATTCTTACCAATAACACCGATAGCATGTGCGTCGTCAACCATCACTGAAGCACCGTAGGCATCGGCAAGCTTCACGATCTCCGGAAGCTTGGCAATGTCACCGTCCATGCTGAAAATTCCGTCTACGACAATCAGTTTCACCCTGTTGGGTTCACATCTTTTCAGTATGCGTTCAAGCGACTGCATATCGTTATGCCGGTATTTCAACACCTTGGCAAAAGAGAGCCGGGTTGCTTCAATAATTGAAGCATGATCAAGTTCATCGATCAGGAGATAATCGTTTCGCCCGGTGACTGTGGGAATAACCCCCAGGTTTACCTGGAAACCGGTGCTGAAACAAAGGGCAGTTTCTTTTCCGACAAATTCAGCAAGTTTCTTTTCCAGCTCCACATGTATGTCCAGCGTGCCGTTCAGAAACCTGGAACCAGCACATCCGGTTCCGTACTTTTCAGTAGCTTTTATTGCTGCTTCCTTAATCGCGGGATGATTCGTAAGCCCCATATAACTGTTTGAGCCGAACATGAGCACTTTTTTCCCGCCCATGGTCACAACAGTATCCTGGTCTGACTCAATCATCCTGAAAAAAGGATAGATCCCCATTTTTTCCACTTTCTGCGGATCAGTATAATGGGAAAATTTCCTTTGAAGGATCCTCATAATTGTCTTTTTGAATGATAAAACATGTAAAGATAAACTTTTATTCAGATATTTTTATCTGCAAAATCCCTTCCAAGTTTCAGGGCATCCAGATTTTTACCGATAACAGCATCTCCTTTTGACCTGAATATAAAACGTATTGCATCCTCGAATTTCTCATATGCAAGCCCGAGGAAAGGCGATGCGGCTCCAAGTATCACCATATTGGCCGATCTTGCAGATCCGGCTTCTTTCGCAAGCAGGTCTGCATCCAGGGCAATATGATGGGGCAGCTTATTGAGCTCGGCCATTACTTTTTCAAGCTCAGGGTAATTCGGGATATTATTGAACGGGGTTGTGTTGGTCACGAGCCATCCATGCCCGGGAGAGAGGTATTCGAGATACCTTAGTGATTCCAGCGGTTCCACCGAGATTATCAGATCGGCCTGGCCGTAAGGGATAAGGTCCGATGCGATTTCATCATGCGAGATCCTGAGATTTGACATGACATCTCCTCCCCTCTGGCTCATTCCATGAACCTCGGATTGTTTAAGGAACATCTTTTCCTGAAGAGCAGCATAACCGATGACAGAAGCGATGGAAATGATCCCCTGGCCGCCAACACCGGCTAAGATGATATCTTTTTTCATGATGCTTTATTATAGCTTTATTTGAATTTTTGTCTCATGCGTTTATCGACGGTGACAATGCATTCCCGGCGGGGGATGACAACAGAAACGCCGAGATATGCAATTTCCTCCTTCAATATTTTAACATTCTCCTCATGATATTTTTTAAGAGGTTTGAGCACACGGATATGCTCTTCTTCAACACCAATGCCTTTACAGATGCTTTCAAGGCGCCCGTGAGCTGCAGAATCCTGCCCGCCTGTCATCCCTGTTGTTTCATTGTCAAGGATGATAACAGTGAGTGGTGATTTATCATTGACAGCATCAAGAAGCCCGGTAATTCCGCTATGTGTGAACGTCGAGTCGCCGATCACAGCAATCGCAGGTACCAGTCCGGCATCGGCAGCACCTTTGGCCATCGTGATGGATGCGCCCATATCAACACAGCTGTTGATCGCTTCATACGGCCAGAGTGCGCCAAGTGTGTAACAACCGATGTCGGAGAATACCCTGCCTTTGGTAAGTTCCTCCATGACCTCGTTCAATGCCTTATATGAATCTATATGCGGGCATCCTGCGCAGAGTTGCGGGGGACGGTTTACCATCAGATCCGGTACCGGGAGTCCCATGGTATCGGTCAAACCCAAAGCCCTGGCAAGGATATTGGGATTGAGCTCGCCTGTACGTGGAATCGTGCCGTCAAATCTTCCCCTGATCTTTTTTCCGCAAGGAATATAACCCTGTATCATTTCTTCGATCATGGGGTAACCGTCTTCGATGATCAGGATCTCCTCACATTCCCCAAGCAGTTTTTCAACCAGTTTGCGCGGCAGCGGGTACTGGCCTATTTTCAGGACAGGGTGAGGAACTTTTCCACCCGGATAATTTTCTTTCAGGTAGTTTAATGCAATTCCTGCAACAAGGATACCCAGTGATTTATCTGTTCCTTCATAATAGGTGTTGAAGGGAGAAATTTCGGATTCTTCAATGAAATGCTGATGAGAGCCAAGGAGTTCCTTGTACCGTTTCCTTGCAATGGCCGGTAGCAGTACAAACTGCCTCAGGTCCGATGGCATGTGCAGGTCGTTCTCTTCGCGGCATTCGATCCGCGCAACACCTGAACGTGAATGGGCCATACGCGTAGTGATCCGCAGTAATACAGGTATTTTATATTTTTCAGAAAAGTCAAACCCGTAATGAACCATGTCATATGCCTCCTGCTGGTTGGAAGGTTCGAGAATGGGGACAAGTGCAAATTTTCCGTAAAACCTTGAATCCTGCTCGTTCTGTGACGAATGCATGGAAGGGTCATCGGCAGAAACCACGATAAGACCACCGTTGGCACCTGTTATTGCCGAGTTGATGAAAGGGTCGGCGGCCACATTCAAACCCACATGTTTCATGCACACCATGGCCCGCTTGCCGGCATACGACATGCCAAGAGCTGCTTCCATGGCAGTTTTCTCATTCGATGACCAGGTACAATGCACGTTACGTTCCCTTGCAGACTTTGAGTTCTGCACAAATTCAGTGATCTCGGTGGAAGGTGTGCCGGGATATGCATAGATACCACTAATGCCTGCATCGAGTGCGCCAAGGGCGATAGCTTCGTCGCCCAGTAATAATAGCTTGTTTGCCATGAGAGTATTGTGATTGTATCAAAGCAAAAATAAGAATATTTTCCTTAAGCGTTTCCTTTTTTAAATCATTCATTATAGCTACTTTTGAGGCAATTTTATTTTCCTTATCATAACTCATCCTATGACTCTCCGTTCTGTACTATCTGCACTACTTATCAGCATTGCCGTCAGTTTCATCATTCACTCTTCTGCTTCTGCACAAAACAATGGTGTCATTCGCGGTTTTGTATATGAAAAAGACGGAGGTGAACCGGCTCTTTACACCAATGTTTACCTGTACAAAACTACTTACGGCGCCACCACCGACCAGAACGGATTTTTCACCATTTCGAAGATTCCCTCCGGGAATTACACACTGATGGTCACTTATATAGGATTCGACACTCTTCGTATCCCTGTGACCCTGGGCAAGAACGATCTGCTGACCAAGAAACTTTATCTTACCAAATCGACATTACAACTCATGGAAGTGAGCGTTTCAGCCATGAAAGAGAATAAGACCACCCAAACCCAGACGTCAATAATAAAAATCACACCCAAGGAAATCACGATGATCCCAACCATTGGCGGCCAGCCCGACCTTGCCCAGTACCTGCAGGTACTGCCGGGGGTGATATTTTCGGGTGACCAGGGCGGACAGCTTTATATCCGCGGAGGCCCTCCCATTCAGAACAAAGTATTGCTCGACGGAATGATCATTTACAATCCTTTTCATTCCATCGGACTTTTCTCGGTATTTGATGTTGATATTCTTAAGAATGTGGATGTTTATACGGGTGGATTCAATGCCGAGTACGGCGGCAGGATTTCTTCGGTGATGGACATCACCACCCGGGACGGTAATAAGAACCGTTTCGGAGGCAAGATCGACATCAGCACTTTCGGGGCCAAAGGACTGTTTGAAGGACCTATTGCAAAAGCCAAAACGGAAAATGATGCTTCTGCCTCGCTGATCCTGTCAGTCAAGGGATCATACCTTGAGCAAAGCAGCAAGATATTTTACAACTACATCAATGAAAACGGATTGCCCTACAATTATCTCGATATTTACGGGAAAATCTCTGTCAACGCCGCCAACGGAAGCAAAGTCAGCTTTTACGGGTTTGATTTCAACGACAATGTGAAATACCAGGTTTTACAGAATTACAACTGGAATTCCTACGGAGGCGGTCTGAATTTTGTAGCCATCCCCGGTAAAAGCCCGGTTCTTTTGGAAGGTCATGCCGCTTATTCCTATTATAAAGTGAATATGGAACAGGTCGGTATGTCGCCGCGCTCAAGCTCCATTGGCGGGTTTAATGTCGGCCTTGACTTTACTTATTTCTTCGGGAAAAGCTCCCTGCGTTACGGGCTTGAAGGTTCAGGATACCACACCATTCTTACCTTCTATAACAGCATCAACAGGAACATCGACTATGATCAGAATACTACGGAAATTTCAGGATATGGCAAATACAAATGGATATTCGGAAAATTTGTAGTGGAACCCGGTGTAAGGCTCGCATATTATGCAACTCTTGCAAATTTCAGGTTTGAACCAAGGCTGTCGGTAAAATATAATATCCTTCCAAGGTTCAGGCTAAAAATGGCAGCCGGTATGTATTCCCAGGATCTCATCAGCACGACATACAGCCAGGATGTGGTCAACCTGTTCACAGGTTACCTTGCAGCACCCCAGAACCTGCAAAAAGAATTCCTTGGGAAACCTGTCACAACCCGCTTACAGTTATGTGACCAGGTGATCTTTGGTTTCGAATGGGATATCGTGAAAACCCTCTCCCTGAACGTGGAAGGATACTATAAATATTATCCCCAGCTGACAACCATGAACAGGAATAAGCTATATGACGACACGCCTGAAAATGCAAGCAAACCCGATTATTTCAAAAAGGATTTCATTCTGGAAACCGGTGATGCCGAGGGACTCGATGTTTCCTTAAAATACCAGCTCTCGAAACTTAGCCTCTGGCTTACCTACTCCCTGTGTTTCGTTCATATGTATGACGGCGTGATCCATTACGTGCCGATCTGGGACCGCAGGCATAACCTGAACCTTCTGGCAACTTATCTTTTCGGAAAAAAAGGACTTTGGGAATTTGATGCAAGGTATAACTTCGGATCAGGCTTCCCGTTCACCCAGACCCAGGGATTTTATGAGAAACTCAATTTTGGTGATATGGGCGGGGATTACACCCACACCAACGGGAACCTGGGGATACTGTATGCCGATTACAACCAGGGCCGTCTGACCTTTTACAGCAGGTTTGACGTCAGCCTTAAAAAAACTTTCCTTCTTGGAAAGAACGCCAAACTTGATGCCACTGTGAGTGTGACCAATGCCCTTAACCAGACCAACATCTTCTATTTTGACAGGATTTCCTATACCCAGGTAAACCAGTTACCCATTATGCCCAGTGTTGGAGTAAGCATTACATTTTAATGTTGTAACATAATTATAACCCCCGTTATGCAATCAGTCAAGACATTGTTTCTTCCCGCAGTGCTTGTTCTTCTGCTGATCACGGGATGTCAGAAAGAAAATTCCACAACCACTTCATCTGATGCCAGGGCAGCATTCACTGGCAACTGGAGTGTGGCGGAGACATGGGTGAAATACAGTTATGAAGCCCGGATCGCGGTTGATACAAATTCAAAAACGGGGGTTCTTATTTATAACTTTGCCGGTATCGGCCTGTCTTATCTACCGGCAAAAGCGTTGGTTTCGGGCAATACCATAACGCTCGACCCGAACGAGGTTATAGGCAACGGCCTGGTTGTAAACGGTTCAGGCGTCCTCTCGGGCACTTCAACTATAAACTGGACTTATACAATAAACGACGGTGCCGACCTGAAGCATGTTACATCCACCTTTACAAGGCACTAAACCTTTGCTTTCTTAAGCCTGTTGATCCTCTGGATGACGGTATCGTAAATCCTTGTAAAATTAACGGCATCATTCTGGTAGTATCCCATATTCCGGATGAACTGGGATGAGGTGATATGATATTTCAGAAAAAGTTTCCTGTATGCCTCCTGGTTAAATTTATTGTCCACTTCCCCCCTGTTCCTTTCTACCATCAGTCCGCCTTCAAGCAAATGAACATCAACAAGAAGCGACATCATTTTTTTCTCGGGTATTACTGAGTCGGCAGGCAGGCTGCGGGTGATCTCAGGCTGCCCAGGTGAACTGCATGAAAAAAAAACAGTGACAAGGCAGGGAAGGATGAAAGCAAAAGGCTTCATTATTTCTTTCTTTCCTGGTATTCCTTATTAATTGCATCAACAATTGTGCTGGTAATATCAAGGGTGTCGTTCGCAATAAGGATCTCTCCCTCGCTTTTGTATCCCATGATATAATCAAACTTGTAGGTCCTGTTAAAGCGTTTAAGAAAATTCGTCAGCGTGTCCGTCAGCTTCTGGTTCATCGCGATCTGCTGCTGGGTCATCATCTGGGTATACCTCTCCTTTTTTTCGACCAGCGCCTGCTGACGCTTCATCAGGATCTCATAGATCTGCTTGGCCTTGTCTTCGGAGATGACGTTTGCCTGTACTTTTTGCTGAAAGTCAGCTCCGTCCTTCTGAAGGCTCTCTTCTTCTTTTTTAAGTTCCGACTGCAGTTTGTTTACCGTTACTTCCAGGTCCTTTCTAAGGTTCCTGATCAGCTCATATCTTGTGTTGAGGGAATCAAGGTTGAGGTATACCACCGAGAGAGCTTTGCCCTTGGAGCTTTGCAACGCCATGGGGAGCTGCACAGTCTGTTCTTTTTTTGTAAGCACCATGATGTACAATACCACCAGGCCTGCAAGAAGTACGAGCCCAAGCACGGTGTTTATTGTAAATACAAAGAAAGGATGCTTCGCCACTGCCGGGGTTACCTGAATTGCTTCAGAATGTTCAATAGCTGAATTTTCCTGAATTTCTTCAGGTTTGTTTAAATTTTCTTCCTGCATGATTTAATGTTTTAATTACCTAGTTCTGACATGAATTTGATACGCATAAGCCTGATCTCTTCTTCGGTAAACTCATCTTCCCCCAGTTCACGGAGGGCTTCATTGATGGAATCCGATTCGGCTTTGCGAAAGTACTCGAAAATTTCCTCCTGGTGGTAAAGATCAACTACTTCGTCGATATAATAGTCCAGATCGATCTTGGTACCGGATCCGACTATGCTTTCAATTTCAGCCAAGAGTTCGCCGAAGCTCAGGTTCTTGGCCAGTGCTATGTCTTCGAGAGCAATTTTACGGTCAATACTTCGGATGATATACACCTTGATGCCCGACTTGTTGACCACCGATTTGACGACCATGTCCATCGGCCGGATGATCTCGTTCTCCTCAACATATTCCTTGATGAGGTCAAGGAAGGGTTTGCCGTATTTATGCGCTTTTCCGCTTCCTACGCCGGTGATCTGCTTCAGTTCTTCGGCATTGATAGGATATTGAATTGCCATATCCTCCAGAGAGGGATCCTGGAAGATCACAAATGGCGGAAGCTTTTCTTTACGGGCAATTTCCTTACGCAGGTCTTTCAGCAGGGCAAACAATGTCTTATCGGCAGTGCTGCTTTTCGCCCCCATGGCTTCCATCAGGTCTTCTTCCTCGGGGTTTTCGTAATCCCTGTCATCCATTAGCATCATGGAATAAGGATTCTTAAGAAATTCCTGGCCTTCGGGGCTGATCTTCAGGAGACCATAGTTTTCAATATCTTTTGTAAGCAGCCGTTCAATCAGGGCCTGCCTGATCACTGCATTCCAGAACTTCTCTTCCTTTGCAGCGCCTTTAGCGAACTGCGGTAGTTTGTTATGCTTGTATGACTTGATCGTGGCAGAATTCTTGCCGATGATGATATTGATCACATGTTTGTTCTTGAACTGCTGCTTTACAGCGAGAACAGTCTCAAGCACAATCTGAACATATTGTTTCCCTTCAAATTTTTTCCTCGGATGCATGCAGTTGTCACAGTTCTGGCAGTTTTCCTCCTTGAAGATCTCACCAAAATAATGGAGCAGCTGTTTGCGCCTGCAGACCGATGATTCACTGTAGGCAACCGTTTCAAGCAGAAGCTGTTTGGCGATCTCCTGCTCTGCCACTGATTTTCCTTTCAGGAACTTTTCGAGTTTCTGAATGTCCTCGTAAGCATAAAATGCAATGCAGTTGCCTTCGCCGTCATCCCTGCCGGCACGCCCTGTTTCCTGGTAATATCCTTCGAGGCTTTTTGGCATGTCGTTATGAATGACATACCGTACGTCGGGTTTGTCGATGCCCATGCCAAAAGCTATAGTTGCCACGATAACATCCACTTCTTCCATCAGGAACTTATCCTGGTTCGACCGGCGGGTGGCTGCATCGAGGCCGGCATGGTAAGGCAGGGCTTTGATCCCGTTCACCACCAGGGTGTCGGCCAGCTCTTCAACTTTTTTACGGCTCAGGCAGTAAACAATTCCAGACTTCCCCGGGTGCCCTTTGATATATTTAATAATGTCTTTGGACGCGTTTTTCGTTTTGGCTCTGACTTCATAATACAGGTTGGGCCTGTTGAAGGATGCTTTAAATACCGTGGCATCCATCATATTGAGATTCTTCTGTATGTCCTGCTGAACCTTCGGGGTTGCAGTCGCCGTTAATGCGATCACAGGCACATCCTGCCCTATGGCCTGGATGATGGGCCTAAGCCTCCTGTATTCAGGCCTGAAGTCATGCCCCCATTCCGATATGCAATGCGCCTCATCGATGGCATAAAACGAAATACTGATATTCTTAAGGAATTCTATGTTCTCTTCCTTTGTTATCGTTTCGGGTGCAACATATAAAAGCTTGGTCCTGCCTTTGGTAACATCCTTTTTTACCTGCGTGATTTCCTGTTTGGTGAGTGAAGAGTTCATTAAATGAGCAACTTCTTCCTCAGTTCCGAAACTTCTCATGGAATCTACCTGATTTTTCATCAGGGCGATGAGAGGGGATACAATGATCGCAGTACCTGGAAGGACTAATGCAGGGAGCTGGTAACACAGCGATTTCCCGCCCCCTGTGGGCATAATAACGAATGTGTCTTTTTTAGCCAGCAGATTATTTATAACAGCTTCCTGGCTACCTTTGAATCCACTAAAACCAAAAACTTTCTTTAAAACTTCCTGCAGCTTGTATGGGTCTTTGCTTACTGCCATCTAAAATTGATTAATTTCGTACTTTTGTGTGCCGAACGTTGATTTTTAATTTTTTACGACCTATATACAAATATAAGCATAAACATCTCCAAATAACCAAAAAAAATTAAAAAAATTGTGTGTTGAAAACATCTGATGCATTGAAACAGGTCGCTATCCGAACAATAAAGGATGAAGCAACCGCTATACAGAACCTGTCTAAGTCGGTCAATGATGATTTCCTGGAGTGTGTGCGGCGTATCATAAAATCAAAGGGAAGGGTTGTCGTTACCGGGATAGGAAAGTCAGCAATCGTAGGCCAGAAAATTGTTGCTACATTTAATTCCACGGGAACTCCTGCCATTTTCATGCATGCAGCAGATGCCATTCATGGCGACCTGGGCATAGTA
>CAIJYT010000022.1 GCA_903824935.1 uncultured Bacteroidales bacterium
AAGCAATATCGTCGAGTCGCTGAAAAGCCGGATTATGTCGCCGCGCAATGCGGCGGAAGACCGTGCGCTGGAACTGCTTTTCGGGAAACACCCTTACGGGCTGCCCCGTTCCGGCACTGTTGACGGCATTAATTCAATAACCGCTGCTCAGCTGAAAGCATTTTACCATCGCTGCCTGATTCCCGGAAAAATCGTTTTCGGCATCGCCGGCGACTATGACCGCACTGCCGCCGGGAAAGCATTTAAAAGACTTGCCGCCGCGATTTCCTGGAAGAAAGACGGCATGGAGCCGGAAGTCGGGCCGCCGGTATTTCCGGATCACGACCTGTCGGACAAAATCGAACTTCCGCGGGAGCAGACCGCTATTATTTATGCGCTTCCGGGATGCGATAATATTTCCGGAGACCGTTTTGCGTTCGATATTCTGCAATTTGCGCTGAACGGGCTTTCCTCCAATCTGTTCAAGAAGGTCAGGGAGGAAGCGGCGCTGGCCTACAGCACCGGCGTGAGTTTTTCCCGCGGCATCCACCGGGGCGTGATCGCTTTCCATGCGGGAACCGAAACTGCCTCCGCCGCCAGAGCGGCGGAGATGCTCCGCGCCGAACGGATCAGGCTGGCGGAGAAAGGAATCACGGAGGAGGAATTCAACGCGGCCAGGGAATCAGCCATTTTTGACTGTGCCCAGAATATGGAGAAAATGGAATATCTGATTATGAACAGCGTGCTGGCGGAATATTACGGTAATGGTTTCGAACTGCCCTGGCGGCAGGTGAAAATTTATAATTCGCTGCGGCTGGCCGAAGTCAACCGCATCACCGCCAAATATCTTGCCAATGCGGCCGCGGTCACGGTAATCGCCGGGAAATAAGGAACTGTCTCAAAGTAACCTATGTTTTTACACCGTTCTCTTGAATGCTTTTCGTGCCGCTTGCTCGTTACATACCTGCCGGTATGCGCCTCACAAGCAACTCGAAAATCAAATCAGGATATTCGGTGAAAATTCAATAGTTTATTTTGTTCCAGCTCCTAAGTCATTATTCAGCCGGGACGGGATGATTGTTTTTGCGGATGTCTGAAACGTAAACCCTTTCCTTGTCGAAATCGGGAACCATGTCGGCAAAGAACTTCAGCAGTGCATTATTTTCGGATTTGGGATCCGGGGTTTCTTTTCCTTCGAACTTTTCATGAAAAGCCTTGAAGACATCTTTCAGCGGGCGGTCCTCGCCGGTAGTGAATACACTGATCTCTTCCAGGGAGCTCATTTTTTCATGCCCGAAAGCGGGGAAACGTTTCTGGTCGGCAATGGATTCAACGATCACCGCGTTTTTACCCTGGGAAACTACTTTAAATAAGCCGGCTTTACCCGAGATAGAAACAATTTTAGTAAGGTCCATAGTGCTGCATTTTGTGCAAATATACAACGATCCCTCTATTAATGCAAAGTCTGACGGTAAACCTGTGATATCCGGCACGGAAGGTATTGAAAAATTGTACTTTTCAACACTTTCAGATAAGGGTGTAGTTTTTATATTCGCCTATGCGCCAGCCAACAAGATCCTCAATACCCATGAGCGCTTTTTCTGTGAGATTAAGTGTGTTTTTCCCGGGATCGGGGTGGAAATCCCAGTTTTTCATGTATATCCTTTCTTTCATAACAGCGGGATGGGTTCCTTTAAATGGTTTTAAACCGCTGATATTGCTGTAATCGAACTCAATGGCAAGAGGAACATGGTCTTTAAGCCAGTTGTCGTCATGCCAGTGCTTGTGAAAAGATTCCAGCCTGGCCTGCTGGGAGCCGGGTGATTTAACCCATCCGTAGTGAAAGATGCTGGCGTCAAGCTGTTTTACATGCAGTTTCCGGCCGTTTTTTCTGAATCCCTGGGCATCCCTGTAAGACCTTATCCCGGCCTGTTTCCTTATGATCCTCACTTCACGCCGGTACCAGTCGCGCGAACTTGCTACATAATCATATGAACCGAAAAAATGAAGATAATTGAAGAGAAGTCCTTCCACTTCATGATCATCATTGAAGTCTTTCATTCCCGCCTTAATGGCTGAATGACAGGCTTCGGGGACAACCTCATCCGCCTGTATATAAAAAGCCCAGTCACAGTCATCAGGAACAGCATCGAGAGCTTTATCGGTCTCGTCAGCAAGGACCTTCCCGCCTTCCCTTAGATCATCATCCCATACGGTATCAAGGATACGGATCCTGGCAGGGTCGATTGAAGCTATCAAATCACGGGTGTTGTCATCTGAATTTCCTGCAGCCACAACAAATTCATCACAAAGCGGCAGAACTGAGCGTATGGCTTCAACAACAGGGTAATCGAATTTTATCGCGTTCCTGACAAAGGTAAAACCGCAGACTTTCATTTCAGAAGGAGATAATGCCTGTATAGTTTTCCGGACTTATCTTTTTAAGCTCGGTCTTGACTTTTTTTGAAACCTTAAGGCTGTCGATGAACTCGTGAAGCAATGCTTTGGTCACATGGCGGTTGCCCCGGGTCAGTTCCTTGAGCGCTTCATACGGATTAGCATATTTTTCGCGCCTGAGTATGGTCTGGATGGCCTCGGAAACCACGGCCCAGTTGTTGTCAAGGTCCTTGCGCAGCTTTTCCTCGTTAAGGATCAGCTTATCCATGCCTTTCAGAAGGGATTTGAAGCCTATCACCGAATGGGCAAAGGGCATACCTATGTTCCTTATCACTGTGGAATCTGTGAGGTCGCGCTGTAGGCGGCTTACGGGCAGCTTGGCCGAAAGGTGTTCGAACAGGGCATTGGCAATGCCCAGGTTCCCCTCGGAGTTCTCGAAATCGATGGGATTTACTTTATGCGGCATGGTGGATGAGCCTGTTTCACCTTTCCTGACTTTCTGCCTGAAGTATTCCATTGAAATGTAGGTCCAGATATCGCGGTCGAGGTCGATAAGTATGGTGTTGATCCTTTTCAGGTTGTCGAAAAGGGCAGCAAGCCCGTCATAATGCTCGATCTGTGTTGTTGTTTGCTGCCGTCTCAATCCAAAGGTCTTCTCAAGGAAGATATTGGCAAAGCCGTCCCAGGCAATGCCGGGATAAGCTGCTTTATGGGCGTTGAAATTCCCTGTTGCTCCTCCGAATTTGCCTTCAAAACGCAGTGAATTCAGCAAGCCGATCTGTGCTCCGAGCCTTTCGGCGAACACAAATAATTCCTTACCGACAGTGGTAGGTGACGCAGGCTGACCGTGTGTATGGGCCATCATCGGCACATTTTTCCATTCCTGGGAACGTGCATAAAGGCCATTAAAGATTTCTTCGAGCAGCGGAAGGTACACATCAACGAACGCATCCCTTGTAGCCATCGGAAAAGCGGTGTTGTTCACATCCTGTGAGGTCAGGCCGAAATGGACAAATTCAGAATATTCCGACAGGCCGAGCTTAAGGAATTTCTCTTTCAGGAAATATTCAACGGCTTTGACATCGTGGTTTGTTTCCTTTTCGATTTCTTTCACCCTCACCACGTCGGCTTCGCTGAAGTGGCTGCATATACGTCGCAGTTTCGGGAAGAATTTCTTATCAATTTCCTTGAGCTGGGGAAGGGGGATCTTGCAGAGGGCAATGAAATACTCAACTTCCACAACGACGCGGTATTGAATGATGGCAGCTTCCGAAAAATACACGACGAGTTTTTCAGTAGCTTTCCTGTACCTTCCGTCTACAGGGGAGATTGCAAATAGCGATGAATCCATGACGATCAACATTCAGGTTAATAACAACACGAAAATACGAATACTTGAGCAAACAGAATAATCTGAGTTACTTTACTGTTTTTAGGATCCACGAAGATATCAGCTCAAGAACCATGGGCCGGATCGTTTCTTCTATTGCTCCATACTCTGAAGGCGAGCCGGTTTTTGCTGTCTGGAATAAATGGTTGGCTCCCGGGATCTCCTCTATGGTATACTTGGAATTGCCCCCGAAGATCAATGCCTTTTCAATCGCAGGCAGGTTTATCTTGGAATCTACCTGCAGGTCCTTATCCCCGTTGATGGCAAGAAGGTAACAATGAACTTTTCGCAGGTAGTCCTGTGGATCCAGGGTCAGGAAAGTCCTGAACCAGGGAGAAGTGACGGTTTTAATACTGTTCTCAATAGAGGAGGCCGACATAGTGTCTGCGCTTCCCTTTTGCTTCTCAGCATCATTTTCTTTCTGGAAAAGCTTCCGGATGAGATCCGAGGCTTTATCATTATCGGGATATTTTTTCAGGATATCATACACCTTCTGGTTCATCTTTTCTCCCTGCCGGATATCTGCCTCCTTTGCACTGTCGGCTTTCTGTATCTCGGCGCTCTGGGTCATCAGGATTTTTTCACCGGTAACGCCGGTGCCGGCCATCAGTACGATAAAATCAACATCCTTTCTCCTTGAAGCGATGATGGGAGCAATGATGCCGCCTTCACTATGGCCGATGAGGCCAAGTTTCGCAGTGTCAATTTCAAGCCTTGACTTCAGGTAATCCAGCGCAGCTTCGGCATCTGTTGCAAAATCAAAAGTTGTTGCCGTTGCAAATTTACCTCCCGACTTACCAACACCCCTGTCGTCGACACGCAGTACTGCGATGCCATTCCTCGTCAGGTAGTCAGCCAGCAGCAGGAAGGGTTTGTGGCCCATAAGCTCTTCGTCCCTGTTTTGAGGCCCTGAGCCTGTGATCAGCACGACTGCAGGGTAGTTATTGCCTTCGCCGGGGATAGTGAGGGTTCCTGCCAGGGTGATCCCGGCTTGGCCATTAGGGATACTTACATCCTCGGTGATATAAGGAAAAGGAGGTACGGGCTCCTGGGGACGTGTCCTCCTGAATACCTCCTTCTGGTGCTCCAGTTCGAGGGGCAGGTCAAGTCCTCCTTGTTTCCAGCGGCCTTCCAATACGGAATAATCCCCGGTAAACCTGCCCAGGTAGCGACCCATGATCGATTTCAGTCCGACGACCATGGAATCGGCAGTGAAAGTGACACTGCTTGTGGGGATCCCGTGCGCTCCCTGGTCGGGACTGTCGAAGGTAACTGTAAGGCTGTCTTTGCCGTTTGTTTTAACGTTCATGACCAGGGTCAGGGTAATGCCCTGAACTTTCAGGCCTCCAACCCAGGAACCTGTGATTTTCAACATGGATGGTTTATCCTGCGCGTTTGCAGAATTGCCTGCAGCAATTATCATTCCTGCGGCAAGCAGCAGAAGGTACAAAGATTGTTTCATGGTGTCTTATTTTGGAATGATCTGGGTTGCGAACGAATCGGAATAGGCGAAGAAGAATCCCACTGCCCCGTTGCTGATGTTTCCTTCAACATTGGCAGGAGGGCCTGAGAAGAAGGGGATCTGGTAACCTGCCTGCTGAACCTGCCTGATGAAATCGTAGTATTCCTTTGTGATGCCGCTCATCTGCACTTTCACGGTGTCACCAGGATGAAGGGTTTCCCAATAATTTGCATTATTGATACGAAATGCAGTAAGGCCCCTGATATAGCTTCCGTTGAAAAACTTGTCATCCGAAGTACCCCACTTCTGTATGGAGTCCGACATCAGTATACCGTTGCGATAATAGCGGAGCAGGTAATAATTGAACTCGTCCCCGGGTTCCTGTGCAAAGATTTTAATAAGCCATCTTCCGCTTTTACCCATATTGGCATCGAATTCGGTCTGAATCGAATCGAGCCTTGCTACTTTCATGATCTTGCAGGTGGAAGAGTATTCTGAGCTGTTGCCGATGACTTCAGGAAGCTTAATATTGAGGCTGTATGTTTTTCCTATGACCCCCCTGAAAGCGGGATCCAGGCTGTAAACTCCCGGATGGCCGGGCAACTGTTCCTTAAGGGTGTCGGGGAAAGAACCATCGCTCAGGATAACTGTGGCATTGCTTACCATCGGAGGAGGCTGGTTATAAAAGTAACTTGCCGATTTGCTTAGGGTGACAGACCTCTGCATGCTGTCGTTAGTGATCCCGCCGTCAACCACAAGCCTGACGTAGGTACTGTCAAGGTTCACATTGATCCTCTCGGTGCACCCTGCGGCAAGCAGGAGGATCAGCAGGCTGAAGAGGAACTTATTCATGGTTGAAATGGAAATTAAATGTTACCGATGGAATGATGCCGAAGAGATAAACCTTTTCGGCGTAGGTTGTGTTGGGGTCGATGTTATCCTGCACAAAATTCACCGACCAGGTATTATGCCGGGCATAGGCATTATAAACCGAGAAGTTCAGGTCCCATGCAAACTTCCTGTTGGGTTTTTCCTTTGAAGAGAATGTCACGGCCAGGTCGAGCCGGTGGTAATCCTGGTAACGGTAAGCATTTCTTTCGGAATAGATTGGGATCACCTTCCCTGCTATGGTTGCCCTTCCCGTTGGGAATGTCACTGGAGCCCCTGTTGCATAGACCCAGTTGGCCGATATATTCCATCGTTTGGCAACCTGAACATTGATAACCACGCTGATATTGTTGGGTTTGTCGTATGGGGCGGGATAGGGGTTGGCGGTTATTTCAGGGATCAAGCGGAAAGACCTGGAATAAGTGTAGCTGACCCATCCGCTAACGATCTTTTC
>CAIJYT010000023.1 GCA_903824935.1 uncultured Bacteroidales bacterium
CTCGTCACCGTTTTTCTGGTTTGCATCAGGATGAAATAATTTTGCTTTCTCCAGGTAGGCTTTCTTAATTTCAGATTCCGAAGTTTCAGAACCCAGTTCAAGGTCTTCTTTTGCCTGGACCACCTTGTCGGGATTCAAAGCATTCACCTCAAGAGTATAAAAACTGTAACAGGGTAAAGGCCCGACTATTTTAAAGTTAAGTGCGCCCTTGTACTCTTCATCCAGCGAGGTGATGGCTTGTTCGAATTTTTCCTGTTTATTCCTGTTTATAAGGAAAGCCGAATTGGTGACCATCTGGTCATTCATTACTTCATGCATCCTGATATCAAGTCCGAAAGGCGAGAGCGCATCCAGGATCTTTAATTCGACTGATTTGTTTTTTTCGCTTAATATTCCCTGTATGAACATACCCATTTTATACTGATCAACCTTCTTGATGATGTCGGTGTTTTGCAGCATCTCCTGTTTCAGTTCTTTAACATCGGGCAGTTCAGCTATGTCCTTCAACACTTTTGGGAAATCAGCCCAGGTAACGACCAGGTCAAGTTCAGTCAGGTATTCTATTTTTTTCAGGGTTTCAATAATGACCGCGTGGCCGTTTGCCAGTACCTGCAAGATCTCCTCTTTGGAAGTGAAGATAGTACCAAGCCGCATCGGGATGATCATATTAAAACCTTTGCTCTGGAGATCTTCAATCGTTCTCTGGTGATGAACCAGCAATTGCCCCAGGGACTCCCTGTCAAGATTTTCAAGGCCATCACTTTCACTGTCGGAAATAATAGCCGATATATTCTGATAGGTAATGGCCGAAACCCCTGAATGTTCAAGAGATTGAAATTGGGTTGTTCCGTAAAAATTCGGAACAATTCCATAAAGATATATTCCTTTCGCTGTCATATCAGGATAAGTTAGAGGATCTGTTGATCATGTTTTTGCTGCATTTTGTTTTATTACTAATTGTATCGCCTCTTCGAAATGGGCTTCCAGTATTGAAATATTCCCTGTTGTTTCATCCGTCTTCCCGCGTTTTTTTTCTATCAGCTCACGAATCGCGAGCATGGCAGCTTTCCTGCAGATAAATTCGATATCAGAACCTGTCATCCGTTCTGTTTTCATTGCAAGTTTACTCAGATTGACTTTTTTAGCCAGTGGTTTGTTACGGGTGTGTATGCTGAAAATTTTCTCCCTGGTGTTCAGGTCGGGCAGGGGTAATTCAAATATCAGGTCAAAACGGCCGCTTCTCAGCAGGGCCGGGTCAATCAGGTCTATCCTGTTGGTGGCAGCGAGCACTATTACACCCTTAAGGTCTTCTATGCCGTCCATTTCGGTAAGGAACTGCCCGATCACCCTGTCGATCACACCTGAACCTGAGTTGTCGTTGCTTCGCCTTGGTGTAAGACTGTCTATTTCATCAAGGAACAATATGCATGGGGAGGCCTGTTTAGCCATCCTGAATAATTCCCTGACCCCTTTTTCTGATTCACCTATATACCGGCTGAGGATCTGGGGACCTTTCACAGAGATGAAATTCACCCCGCTTTCGCTTGCCAGTGCTTTTGCAAGGTAAGTTTTACCTGTCCCGGGTTTCCCGTGAAGAATAATTCCTTTCGGTGGATTGGTGTTGGCCTGTTTAAACAACTCGGCATATTTCAGAGGCCATTCCACAGTTTCCATCAGGGCCTCCTTGATCTCATTAAGCCCGCCAACATCGTCCCATTTCACATCAGGAACTTCCACGAAAACTTCCCTGATAGCCGAAGGTTCCACTTCTTTCATCGCATCCAGGAAATTATCCATGGTTACTTCGAGGGACATCAGGGTTTCGTATGGAATTTCGGCCATCTCGAAATCAATTTGCGGAAGGATTTTCCGTAAAGCGGTCATGGCTGCTTCCCTGGCAAGCGCTTCAAGATCGGCGCCCACAAAACCATGGGTGATCTCGGCCAGTTTTTCCAGGTCTACATCCAAAGAAAGGGGAATACCCCTGGTATGAATGTGAAGAATTTCGAGCCTGCCTTTTTTATCGGGAATGGAGATGGAGATTTCACGGTCGAAACGTCCGGGACGTCTTAATGCCGGATCTATGGAATTGGGGATGTTTGTTGCACCTATAACAATGACTTTACCCCGCGATTCAAGTCCATCCATTAATGACAGGAGTTGTGCAACCACCCTTTTCTCAACCTGCTTTTCACCTCCCATATCCTCCCGCTTCGGGGCAATGGCATCGATTTCGTCAATAAAAATGATGGAAGGTGCATGTGCCTGGGCTTCTTCAAAGAGTTTCCTGATGCGGCCTTCGCTTTCCCCGTAAAATTTCCCCATGATCTCGGGACCGGAGATGTTGATGAAATATGCGGAAGTCTCATGGGCCACGGCTCTTACGATCAAGGTCTTGCCTGTCCCCGGGGGGCCATACAGAAAAACTCCCTTTGGTGGCTGAACCCCAAGGCGCTCGAAAATTTCGGGATACTTCAGTGGTAATTCTATCATCTCCCGTATTCGCTGAACCTGGTTGCCAAGCCCCCCGATATCTTCGTAGGAAACCTTGCTTTTACCTTCCCCTTCCTGTTTGGTCAGTTCAAGCTGCAAAGTGGTATTTGGATGTATAAGCACCACTCCCTCCGGATTGCTGCCGGTTACGGTATAGTCAACAGAGCGTGATCCGAACAGGTTGGCCCTTACTTTATCCCCTTTTATTACAGGCAATCCATTGATAAGTGATCCGATGTATTTAGCGTCATCGGCCCTGAAGAGCGAGCCTGATTTTACGTCGGGTTTGAGTTTGATTTTAACAGCCTGCCGGCAGGAAGACTTATTGATCTTAACTTTTTCATCTATCCCTACCTGGGCATTCTCCCTTGTAATACCGTCAATCTGTATGATGCTCTTGTCCCTGTCTTCAGGATAACATGGCATTATTTTTACCGGGGTGGAACGTTTGCCTTCAATCACTATCACATCACCGCTCTCAAGATCGAGCAGCTTCATGTCTTTCGGGTCAATCCTTGCAATAGCCCTTCCAACATCCTTTACAAGCGCTTCTTTCACTCGCATTGTCATCTCTTTTTTAATAGTTGTCATGGCTTTTTTATTTTCGTGCCGGTGTGAAGATTTATTCTTTATTATTTGACATTTCTGCCTTGCCTTACTCTAATCTTAAAACAGAAATGACTTTAATGCATCCAGAGCTTCCAACCCCTTTACTTCTTCAGCAAACATCGGAACCTCAGCTACATTTGCAGTGTTAAATGTGCTTCGGATCTCCTGCAGGTATGGCAGTTGGGCAACTTTTCTTGTATGGCAGAAACCGCATCCTTCCGATACCATGATATTGTTTATAATGATCTGGCGCGGAACAATCCCCGACAAGCCAAGATCGGCAAGCAAACGTTTTGTTTCCATAATGGCCATTGCCTCGGGTATCAGCACAGGGATGAATTCACACCTGGAAATATCCCTGAGTATGGCCTCGATCCTCTTTACGGTTCTTTTCAGGCTGAGCAGGAAAACGTCTACATCATCCTGCTTATAATTGCCCGAGAAACTGGTGATCAGATAGCGGTATTTCCATCTCATTCTTGCGGCCACCTTGATCCATTCATCAAGTAAGGCAGGCGAGGAGATTAACCTCAGCGCATGGCCGGTCGGGGCCGTGTCAACAACGTATTTATCATACTCGCCTTTTTCAATAAAGTCAATGATGATCTTGAAACTCATCACCTCGTCAATACCCGGTATCGAAAGCGTAAGAAGCTCATCAATGTCCTGGTTGTCAAGATTGGTAGAAGTTTCAAGCAGCCTTTTCAATTCACTTTCATGCTCTTTTTTAAATTCCGAAAGCGCTTCATCAGCAACAATTTCTATCGCAGACAAGTTCTCATGGCCGGAAACTTGCCTGACTCCGAACCCGATATGCTGTTCTAGGCAATCCGACACAGAATGTGCAGGATCAGTGGATATGAGCAGGGTTTTGAAATTTTCCGACAGGGTGAGAGCAGTGGCAATGGCACAACTGGTTTTACCTACACCGCCTTTCCCGCCGAAAATGATTAGTTTCAGGTCGTTGTTTTCCAAACCCTTTAATGCCATGGCCTTATTTTTTTATCCTGACCTCAAGAATGCCGTTTGTAAATTTATGCCTGATGTTCTGTTTCTGGGCTTTGGCAGGAAGAAGCATTTCCTTCCGGTAGTTCCGGTTCTTTCCAGCTGCCGAAATCTCAAGGATGTCTTCCTTTAAATCGATCATGATATCTTTCTCCTCTATGCCTGGCATTTCTGCAATGATCACAATTTCGTTCTTCTCATTGAAGATGTCGGTAATCGGCTCCCTCTCTTCGTCAACTTTCGGCCCTTCAGGCGTTTTCTTGATGTTCCCGAAAGTTTCAACTTTAGGGGAACCGCCTCCGGCTGTATTTACGGTAAAGCCATAAACACCCTTCATGCCTTTTTTGATATGATCAAAATTGATCTCGCCTTCTTTGCTTATCCCTCCTTTTTCCTCCAGTTTCCCGGCAAGGTCTACCAGCTTTTCTATACCCTTGAACAGGCCGCTGAGCCCGAAAAGTTCAAAAGAGGCATCTTCGTTCTTGTCTTTTTTCTTATCGTTTTCCATGGTACGTTTATTTTAATATCCTGTTAGTTAAACCGGCTTACCGGCAGCTTCGAGTTTCTGAAGCCTTAACTCCAAAGCATCCTGTTGCTGCATAAGTTCCTTTTCGCGGGCCTTGGTCGAAAGATAAGTGTCTTCCTGCCACCAGTTGATCCCCATCTCCATGGCCTTATCTACAGAAGCTACCAGCAGCCTGATCTTAATTGTTAAAAGATCAATGTCAGCTATCTGGATTTTAATATCACCAGCAATAACGATCCCTTTATCGAGAACCCTTTCGAGGATATCGGCAAGGTTTGTCGCTTGTAACGAATGAGTCATTTCAGCCATTGTACAGTTTGTTTAGTAATCGATTGACATCGTCTTCCATTCTTTTTTATCAGCCTTCCCTGGCTTTTTAACCTTTTCGGCAGGTGCATGGTGCATTTCGCCTGCCTTTTCATCATAGTATACCTGGATCTCCTTCAGCCTGTTCTGAATTATCTCAAGCCTTTGTATGATCCTTATCTCCTCGCTCTTCAATCGTGATCTCTCTTTTTCGAGCATATATAATTTGATGAAATCGGAATCCTCCTTGTTCGGGATACCCGATTTGACTACACTCTGCATGCTTTTGATGCTCTGAAGTCCTTTTATTCCGCTTGAAATTGGCATATTGCTGTTCTCTTTTAATTGTTTTTTTCTTCTTCCCTATTGCCTATTGCCTACTTTAAAAACTGCTCGATAAGCTCATCTACAATTATTTTTACTTTCTCCTGGTTTGTCTTTGATCCGATACGGCTTGTTTCGGAAGTGAGAATATCCTGGCATATTTTACGGAAGACATCTCTGGATTTCGACGGTGTGGTTTTTAATGTTGCCAGCGTTTTGGCAATCATAATTGAACCGCGGATAGTAGGGTCAAATTCAGTTTTACCCGACTCACGCAGTCCTCTTACAATTTTCACAATTATCTCAGTGTCCTTCAGAGAAAGTTCAGATTTTGCCCTGGTAATTTTCAGTTCGGTTTCATAGTCGAAATGGTCAAGGTCCATGGTTACCATACGGTCGCGCAGCGCGTCCTGGGTGCGGTTAACACCTGCATATTCTTCAGGATTTGAAGTGAATATGGCACGGAACTCAGGATGTACTTTCATGTAATAATCTTCCTCCTTGGCTGCAGAGGTACTCAGCATTCTCTCCTGCAAAATAGGTAAGAGTATGTTATTGGCTTCAGGGCGAGAGCGGGTAAATTCATCGTAGATCAGGGTAAATCCGTTTTTGACAGCAATGGTCAGACGGTTGTTTACCCACTGCTTGCTCATGTCTTCCTCATACTTATGCACTGAATGAATGAACTTATCGTCAAGCTTTTTATATTTATAACCCTGCTCGCTGCCGATGAGATCCGAAGTTTTGTATTCGGCATCTCCGTGGATTATCACTACAGGCCTTCCGATCTTGCTTGCAAGATGCATGGCAACTGTTGTCTTCCCGGTTCCCGAAGGGCCCCTGAAATGCACAGGGAAGCCTGCTTTTACATAAGTGAGACCACGGCTGGTAATGTCTCTGATATAATCGGTTTCTACAAAATTTGACATCGGCTTCAGTTCCAGCACGGTGTTCATTTCATTGTTATCGCTCATGGAAATTTAAATTGATGGTTTAATTGCTGGTGATAATTCTTACCGCTGCCGGTTTACCATTTGAATTCATGCTCAGGGAGTTTTTCCAGCGTTTGTTCCCAGATGATTCTTGCTTCCTCGATATTCTTTCTTATTTCTTCCCTGTTAAGTAAGAAAGCTTCCTTCTTGGCTTTAAACCGATTCATTGCATCCTGTCTTTTCTTCAGGCTGTTCAATATCTTGCTGCCTACTTCCTCCATGACCTGTAATCTTAATCAGCCAGGCTGGTTAGGCTCCCTGAAGCCCCTTGCCTCCGCAACGGGTACAGGGCAAACCATCTGATGATCTTCCCGTACCCTTGCACTGGGTGCATTTTTTTGAACTATCAGTGTGGAAACTCCCCCTGCCTCCGCAGACGATGCAGGGAACCCTCGCTCCAAGAGGGTTCCTGCCTGTTCCTGAACAGAAAATACATTTCTTCATGGGTTCAGCCACCTCAACCACCCCTGTGCTGTTACATACTAGGCAATGTGAAATCGGGGAGAGTAAGTCGAAGGGATCCTTTCCCGTTCCATTGCAATATGCACACTTTATCGTTGCTGCCATGATTCATGATATTAATGTTATTGTTCCTTATTTTACCTGGTGGGATACAGGGTAGTAAATGTTGTCGAGCTTCAATACCTTTCCCTGGTCAAGTAAGGTTTTGGCTATAAACCCTATCCTCATCCTGGACTGGCCAAGGGGAACCTCCATTTCGGAAATTTTGACTCCCTTGGGATGCTTGTTTATATAATTCAGGACTTTCTCCTCAAGCGTTTTAGGCTCCGGGGCAGGGGGTACCACAACAGCTTCTGCTTTAACAGGTTTAACAGGTGTTTCCTTGATCACTTCAGCCTTGACCTTCTTTTCGGCTTTGATCTCCGGTTCTTTTTTTACAACAATTTTCTCAGCTTTTTTGATGACTTCCTTTGGTGCTGTTTCTACACCTTTTTTCCGTATCTGAGCCATAGCTTTCTCCATCTTGCCCCATTCAGCAGCTGCTTCGACCCGGTTCTGCAACAAATCATCAAGCATTGTCGAAGTGGAGTGCTTTATGCCCTTTACTTCGTTGCGAATGCTTTTTATTGCAACATGTATCCCCTTCATAATATGATTATAGTCACTCAGCCTTTCTGTTTCACCATGCTCAAGGTCTTTCCTGAGCTTCTGGGCTGTTTTTTGATTTTCCTTGCTGATATCCGAAAGTCTTTTCTGAAAACCATTAAGCAATGTGCGGGTGTACTCAACGCGCTCGGCAAGATTTTTTCCAAGGTCTGCCCTGAGATCATCAGCCATGTCGGAATGTTCTTTCTCAAACCTTGCCAGCATGTCATTGGTGTTTTTAAAGATTGCTGCAACCTCAGCGTTGATATCTTTAATATCATCGTTGATGTTACCCATAAGGGCATCGAAATCCTTCATCCTTGTTTTTTCGTTATGCTTACGGTCGGCCCTTCCTTTGCTGAAGAACTTATTTAATTCCTTTGCCATATGTGCCCTGTCGGCCGAGAACTCATTGACCATGTTGAAGGTGGATGTCTGTATCCCCACAACTTCTTTCTGTATTGAAGAAATGGTGTGGTGAATACCGCTCATTAAATTCTTGTAGGTATTTAACCTGTCCTTTTCGCCTTTAGCAAGGCCTTTTCTCAATGCATTGGCATTTGCATTCAACACTGAAGCCATTTCCATATGGTCTCTGCGGAAATGATCGAGAGTGTTCTGAACTTCGTTGACGAGCTCTTCATTTTCCTTAATACGTTGTTTGAACGAAGCAAGTAATTCTTCACTCAAATTTTTCATTTCTGATCCTAGTCCCATTTTGTTATCTCCTATGTTTATGAATTTTTGGTTGGTCTTTATTAATTATTTTCTTGTATGATCTGAGCTTTCACTTTTTTTATGTCTTGAATCACCAGGTGGTCCCCTTTTTCAAGCAAATGCTCCAGGCATTCTTTCATCCTGTTATGCATTTGCTGGAAATCAAGAAATGTCCTGATTACCGTTTCTTTCCTGGTTTCCTGCAGTTTTGAAACCTCTGCAAGTTGTTCCTTGATTATGGAGATCTTTTCACTTGCGTCCTGTGACCTGATGTCTTTAATGCCGAGCAGGCTGTTTTTCAGGGACTGGACAGTCTCTTTCTGATCTTCAATAAATATTAAAAACTGGCTTTCTGCTTCCTTCTCTTTTTCATCAAGAGCAGAAAGAATGCCGGCCATCAGGGTGTTATAATCTTTTTTACGCAGCGACCCGTTTTTTGCAAGGGTTTCGCAAAGTCTTGAATTTAATGTATCCCTTTCCTTTTTGAGATCATTTAATGAATGATGAACATTATCAAAAAGCGAATGGGATGATTCTGTAATATTTTCAGATGACTGGAAAGCGGTTTGGATTTTTTGAATCCTGGATTCATAGGATGTTACGATGTTTTCGAAAAATGCATCCAGGTTTATGTCAGGCCGGGTACTCATATAAGGGTATTAGTTTTGATTTCTTCAAGCAGGACTTTGGTTAGGGGAGAAAAAAAAATCTTGGTAACCCATGCGTTCAGGCTTGTAACCTGCAAGGATGTTTTAGCAAGAATAATTCTTAACAGCCAAGCTTATGCAGCTTTTGCAGTTAATCCGATTGCTTCTGCATACTTCAGGTATGTTTCAACAGAGGCAACGACTACCCTTGCTTCAATAGCAAGCAGTTCGATACCTACTAATGATACTCTTACCCATGCGTCAACTACAACACCTTTGTCAAGAATGCGGTCGATAACCTCAACGAGGCTTGATGAACCGATGGTTTTTTCTACTGCCATTTGTTTAATCTCCTATTATTTGTTTGTTTTTACCGTGCTTACGTGAGGGACGGCTTACCTCTAATGCAATAAGACTATGCAAAGGGCGGGCCACAAATTCACGCGAATGTATTAATCGAACTGCTCGGGCATGTAACAGGCTGAATAACAGAAAGAAAAAAAATTATTATTTTCTTGAAAGAAGAAATTTTTATGCAGGCATTCGGGAAAGGGCTTGTATTATTTATAAAAAAATCGCGTATTTACGTGAAAACGCGTATGATTCCAAACGGAAATTTTGCAAGGATAAAGCGGGATTTACCTATTCAGCGATAATTAAATTGGTAATATCATACTTCTTCATTTTGCGGCTCAGGGCATCACGGTGGAGCCCGAGTGCGTCAGCTGCGGCCTGCTGGTTGAAGCCCGCATCCCTGAGCGCTTTTTGTATAAGCAGGATCTCGTTGGTTTTCAGGTTGACCGATCTGGTACGCTCATGCGGGCCGGAGCCTGCAGCCGGCCTTAAAGGGAAGTCGTGGAGCCCCAGCGTATTCCCTTTGCAAAGAATGATAGCTCGTTCGGCCATATTTCTGAGCTCCCTCACATTCCCCGGGAAATCATATGCCAGCAGAGCCGGGAGAACTTCCTTTGAAATATGTAAACCGGGCTTGTTAAACCTCGTTGAAAAAATATCCACAAAGTGGGTCAGCAGGGGTTTGATATCTTCAGGCCTTTCCCTTAGGGCAGGTATATGGATATGCAGAGTGTTAAGACGGTGAAGCAGATCGAGCCTGAATTTTTTCTTTTCAACACCTCTGTTTATATCATGATTGGTTGCTGAAATGATCCTGAAGTCGGTGCGGATAGTGTTTGTATCACCTACCCGCGTGATCACCTTTTCCTCGGTAGCCCGAAGTATTTTTGCCTGAAGGCTCAGAGACATATCTGCAATTTCATCGAGAAACAGGGTCCCCTGGTGGCAAACTTCGAAGAAACCCATTTTATCGTTGATGGCACCGGTAAAGGAGCCCTTCTTATGGCCAAAAAATTCGCTTTCGAGAAGTGACTCGGTTATGGCGCTGCTGTTAACGGCACAAAAAACATGGTCTTTCCGCGGACTTGAGTAATGAATGATCCTTGCAATATTTTCTTTCCCTGTACCACTCTCACCGGTGATAAGAACATTCGCATCGGGATATTTCGAGGCGGTTATGGCTTGTTCGAAGACCTCCTGGATCTGATGACTGATGCCGATGAACTGCCTGTCAATTTTTTCTTCAAGGGTTTTGGAGATCAGTGAGTTCCTTTCTTCCATCTGCTTCAGTTTCCTGTTCATCTGAAGGTATTTCTGCGTGCGTTCGATGGCGATCTGTATGTCGATATACCTGAAAGGCTTGCGTAAATAATCGAAAGCCCCGTAACGCATGGCTTTGATCACAGTATCCATATCACCGTGAGCCGAAATTATTATGACTTCCATGGCAGGGTATAGAACTCTTACCTCTTTCAGTACATCCAGGCCGTTCACTTCGGGGAGGCGTACATCAAGGATCAGGAGGTCAACGGTATGCGTGCTTAGGATGTTCTTACCTTCTTCGACGGTATTGGCCTCAAATGACTCGTATTCGGAACCCTGGAAAAAACCGTTCAGCTCCTCAGTGAATTGCTTCTCATCATCAAGGATCAGGAGTGTAATCTTGTCGGGAATTGTCATATTAATTTTTCCTTTGCGAGCTCAAAAGTAGTTTTATTTTTGTTCCGTTTGATGTGTCACTGGTGATTTCAATGGACCCGCCCATGTCCTTAATGATCTGATAGCAAATCGATAGTCCGAGCCCGGTCCCTTTCCCTTCCTCTTTTGTTGTATAAAAAGGAAGTATTAAATTGTTGATGTCTTCGTTCAGTATGCCAATCCCATTGTCGGTAATTTCAATGATTATAAGGTCCTTGTCCTGGTATGATCTGATCCCGATGATCATTTTATAATTCTCATCCTGCTTGTTTTTCTTTTCGAGCACAGCATCTTTGGCATTGACCAGCACCAGCACCATAATCTAATACTGTTGAGTTTTCCGGCAATTTGTCTTTCA
>CAIJYT010000024.1 GCA_903824935.1 uncultured Bacteroidales bacterium
TGTTTGGTAATTTCCATTCTTCTTCGTAATTTTGCAGCCAGTTTTATAAAAACAATAAATTCATTAAAAAAAACAACGAGAAATGTTACATCAGTACGAAACCGTTTTCATTATGACTCCCGTTTTATCTGAAGAACAGATGAAGGAAACGGTAGAAAAGTATCAGAAGTTCCTCGTCACCAAAAAGGCCGAGATCATTCACGAGGAACATTGGGGATTGAAAAAGCTCGCCTATCCCATTCAGAAGAAGAGCACAGGTTTTTACCATTTGATTGAGTTCAAAGCCGAAACCTCCGTCATCAAGGAATGGGAAGTAACCTATAAACGTGATGAACGCATCCTTCGCTTTCTGACGACCGTTCTCGACAAGCATTCACTTGCTTACAACGAGAAGAAACGTGCAAAATCGAGAGAAAAAAAGAAGGAAAAAGAAGTTCAGGAATAATTAAAAAAATCAGTACAAATGGCTACACAACAACAAGGCGAAATAAAGTATCTTACCCCGATCGCGGTAGATACTAAAAAGAAGAAATACTGCCGTTTCAAGAAGAGCGGTATCAAGTATATCGATTACAAGGATGCAGACTTTCTGATGAAATTTATTAATGAGCAGGGGAAACTCCTTCCACGTCGAATTACAGGAACCTCTACTAAATACCAGAGGAAAGTGGCCCAGGCTGTGAAACGCGCCCGCCACCTGGCTTTATTACCTTATGTTGCAGACATGTTAAAATAGGAGGGAAGAACGATGGAAGTTATTTTGAAACAGGATGTTCCCAATCTGGGATATGCGAACGACATGGTGAATGTAAAACCCGGTTATGCACGTAATTTTTTGATCCCCCAGGGGCTTGCAATCACTGCAACCGAAACCAATAAAAAGATTCTTGCCGAGACAATGAAGCAGAGGGCTCATAAGGAACAGAAGATCTTCAAGAGTGCCGAAGAACTTGCCAAGGCTCTTGGAAACTTAACTGTCAGAATCGGCGCCAAGGCTGCTGATACAGGGAAGATCTTCGGATCGGTGAATGCCCTCCAGGTGGCCCAGGCTTTGAAAGACCAGTTCAATTTCGAGGTTGACCGCCGCAAGATTCACGTTGATCATGAACATATCAAGGAACTTGGAATTTACAAGGCCAAGGTTACCCTGCATAAAGATCTCCAGGTTGAGATCAAGTTCGAGGTTTTTGCGGAATAGGCGCTGGGTTACTGGGTGACTGGATTACTGGGTAGCTTGGTGACTGGGTATCCGTTCTGCTGAAAAATTTACTAATTTTATCCCGGGATTACCACCCGGGATTTTTTTATGCTTTCAAACAGCCAGGTTAAACATATCAATGCCCTGAAGATTAAAAAGTACAGGGATGAATACAAAGAGTTTATTGCAGAAGGTAATACTCTTGTCACTGATCTTACCAAAAGCAGTTATGAGATAGCCGGGGTTTATGCTCTCAGTGAATGGATTACCGGCAACCTGGACGTCATCGGGCATAAAAACATTCCGGTATACGAGGCCGATCCTGCTGATATGGAAAGGATCACTTCCCTCTCAAGCCCCAGTCCTGTACTTGCAATAGTTAAGATCCCTGCTGGCATGGCTGCAGGCCTGGATAGCGCCGGTTACGGTTCACCTGAGCAAAATATCCCCGGTCTTTTCGAGGAATTGTCGGTTATGCTGGAAGGTATAAGCGATCCGGGAAATATGGGCACGCTCCTGAGGATAGCCGACTGGTTCGGGATAAGGAACGTGATCTGTTCCGAGACTTGTGTTGAGCTTTATAACCCCAAGGTAGTGCAGGCCAGCATGGGCTCGGTGGCAAGGGTAAGCGTATTTTATACCGACCTTAGCCGGTTTCTTGAAAACCTCAAAGGGCGGCTGCCGGTCTACGGGACTTTCCTGCAGGGGGATTCAATTTATTCAATTCCGCTGGAGAACAAGGGTATAATCCTTATTGGCAGCGAAGCCCATGGTATTTCAGATCCCCTTTCAGGTTTTGTAACGGGGCGGCTCTACATCCCATCCTTCGGGTCAACCGATAACGGCAAGGCCGAATCTCTTAACGCTGCCGTAGCCACAGCGGTCGTGATCGCAGAGTTCAGGCGCAGGGGGTTGTAATTGAGAAATCTCAGGTAATATAACATACAGAGAGTACTTCCAGGTTTCGGGGAAATTCAATATTCCCGTTTGAAGATATGCCGTTACAAAGCCGGCAAAAAAATCACATTTACTTATATTTTGACTACGCTTACTTATTGCAGGTTGTTCTTACCTCAATCTTACAATACTTTAGATGCGGATTTTTCCCTGATAGGTCATTTTTTGTTTATCGGCCGGCGGAAGAAATCAGGTTATAAAACAATAGTATTAATGGTATAAAAATCAGCAATGGAAACAACGATAAATAATTCCAGGGTTATTACTCCGGTAGTTCGGGACAAGGATTTTTCGGATATGAGAGAACTTTGTATTGAGCATGCCACCTCAATAGATTTCGAGATGGACTACCAGCAGCTGCTTCGGGAATCTGCCTCCATGAAAGAAATCTACAGGATGCCAAAGGGGGTGGGATTTTATCTGGAAAATGTCTATTTTTCATTTTTAAATTTTTTTAATCTTTTTATATCTTCTTTTAATTTATCTGAATAA
>CAIJYT010000025.1 GCA_903824935.1 uncultured Bacteroidales bacterium
ATAAGTAAGCCCTATTTCGGCCCAGGCCATCTGGGAAAAGCTGAAAGGCTTGATATCATTATAATTGATCTTCTGCTGGGGCCTGTAATTCAGCCCGAGGTAGAGAAAATTTGCCAGCTCGTAAGGCAGGTTACGTGCCGAAACGACATTCCTGACTGCGGTGGTAATTGCAAACGCATGCTTCCCATAGATAAGCATGGCCGAAGGGCCAAGGACTATATTGCTGACGTATGCATTTTTGGGTTTCAGGTTATCGTAAGTGTAAAAATTTCTCACTTCGGTACCGTAACCTTCGGCATGAGTCGGCCATTGATAACCTCCCTGGAAAAAGTGGGTGAAGCTGTAATCAGATTTTTTCTGGTACAGGAAGTTATTCTGCACGAACTGCCCCATGCCTAAAAACTGTATATCGAGCCAGGTCTTCGAATTCTGCAATCCGCTTGGGTTAACTCCGATATTGTTTACACCTGCGTAATTGCCCATGGTCAGCCCGTACATCGATTGCCCGCTTGAGAATGCCGGGATGGCAATCAGGAGCAGCAAAGACAAAATATATCGACATAACCACATATATACAGGCTATTATATAATATAACAGAAATCGGTGTGTAAATATTATCCCTGTTAAGGATTAATAAACAGCGTCATGAGAATAAACCTTAGTGCTGCTGTTTGATTTAATGACCAGAATATGGCAGCCTGGGTTGCCCGGACCTGAAAAAATCGTGACTGGTGAATGGAGAACGGATCACGGTTCACTGCTCACGATTTTTTCATATCTTTGCAGGCTCAAAAAAAATCCAGCTGCGGATGTGGCGTAATTGGTAGCCGCGCAAGACTTAGGATCTTGTGCCTCAGGGCGTGGGGGTTCGAGTCCCTTCATCCGCACAAAATCAAATCAGCAGTCCCGGTTTGAGAAATCCGGGCATATAAGATTAATTTTAACCGAAGAGGAATTCATGAATTTAACAAGAGAAAGCACAGGTGAATTAACCGCCACGATCCGGATGGAGATTACCCCGGAAGACTATACCGAACAGGTAAGCAAAGTGATCAAGGATTACCAGAAAAAAGCCAACATACCAGGCTTCCGCCCAGGACATGTGCCGTCGGGGATGATCCGTAAAATGTACGGAAAATCTGTACTGGCCGAAGAAGTCAACAAACTGATCTCCGAGTCGCTGAACAACTATATCAAGGAACAGAACCTTGACATGCTTGGCAACCCCATCCCCAGCCAGGCAAAAAATTCCGAAGTCAACTTTGACACCCAGACCAGCTTTGAGTTCTTTTTTGACATTGGGTTTGCACCTGCGTTCAAAGTCCCCCTGGGACCTGAAACTGAAGTTGAAGACGTTGAGATCACTATTGACGACAGTATGATCGACAAATACGTGGAGGATACCCGCAAACAATACGGTACTCCTGTCCTGGCTGAAGAAAGCGTGCAGCCTGCAGGCGAAACGGCAATCACTGATCCGGAAGCAGAAACAAAAGAAGAAGAAGAAGCTCCCAAAGCCCCTGAAATGATACCTGCCGAAATGACTGCTGAATTCTTTGATAAAGTATACCCCGGCGAGAAGATTGAAACAGAAGAACAGTTCAGGGAAAGGATAAGAAAGGATGCTTCAGCAAGTTTTTCCCAGGAAACCGACAAGATTTTCTTCAACAAAGCTACCGATACGCTGGTAAAGAGCACAGAATTCGACCTGCCTGATGAATTCCTGAAACGCTGGCTGCTCGAATATAATGAAGGCAAGTACACAGCAGAACAAATCGAAAAGGATTACGCTTCTTTCAGGGAGTCGATGAAATGGCAGCTTATCGAAAACAAGATTATAAGGGAACACGACATCAGGGTAAGTGACGAAGATATAAAGACTTACATCCGCACTGTCATGCTCCGCAGAGTCGGCACGGAATTTGTCGATCCAGAGATGGAAAAGAGATATGAAACCATAGTGGATTCGTTCATGCAGAATAAGGAACAGGTGCAGAGGATCAATGACCAGCTTTATAATGCGCGCCTGCTCGGATTGTTCAAAACACAGCTGAATGTGGTAAAGAAAGAAGTGTCGTATGATGAATTCATTAAAATTGCTTCGGAAGCGCATGAGCATACCCATGAGCATCACGATCACGATCATGAGCATGAACATGAGCACCAGCATGAATAAAATGGTGAAATAGTGAAATGGTGAAATAGTGAAATGGTGAAATAGTGAAATGGTGAAATGTTGAAATGCGTTCGCCGAAGGTGAAATGAGCACACAATTGAAATAAGCAATTGGTGCGAATAAATTTTAAAAGATAACCTCATACAAAAGATTATGGACGAATTTGCAAGATATGCAACCAGGCACAAGGGTATTAACAGCCTGACCCTTGAGAAGTACAAGAGTATTTCGGCTAACTACATCTCCCCCACCATCATAGAAGAAAGGCAACTCAACGTTGCCACAATGGATGTTTTCAGCCGTCTTATGATGGACCGTATAATTTTCCTTGGGGTGCCTATTGATGATTACGTTGCCAACATCATCCAGGCACAGCTTTTATTCCTGGAATCGGTGGATTCGCACAAGGATATACAGATCTATCTGAATACACCGGGCGGGTCTGTATATGCAGGGCTCGGCATTTACGATACCATGCAGTACATCAATCCCCATGTTGCAACTATCTGTACCGGAATGGCTGCTTCGATGGGCGCAATCCTTTTATGTTCCGGCGAAGCGGGCAAGCGGACTGCCCTGAAACATTCAAGGATACTGATACACCAGCCCATGGGGAGCGCCGAAGGACAGGCTTCAGATATCGAGATCACCACACGGGAGATCCAGAAACTGAAAAAAGAACTCTACGAAATAATCTCCCTGCATTCAGGCCAGCAATATAAAAGGATACTCAAGGATGCCGATAGGGATTACTGGATGACTGCTGATGAAGCCAAGGAATATGGCATGATAGACGAGGTTCTTATTAAATCGAAGAAAGAAACGCAGTAATGGCAAAAACAGAGGAACGCTGTTCTTTTTGCGGAAGGGAAAAACATGAGGCAAGGGTTCTCATCGCAGGGCTCAACGGCCACATCTGTGACAATTGCGTTCAGCAGGCCCAGACCGTACTGATGGAGGAACTTGCAGCAAAAAAGCCAAAGAATTTCCAGGAACACGCCCTCCTCAAACCTAACGAAATAAAGCGTTATCTTGATCAGTACGTGATCGGCCAGGATGAAGCCAAAAGGGTTATCTCCGTAGCAGTATACAATCATTATAAGCGTATCAGGTACGCTAAGGAATCCAAGGATGATGACGTTGAACTTGAAAAATCCAACATCATCGTTGTTGGTGAAACCGGCACTGGAAAGACGCTTCTTGCAAGGACAATTGCGAAAATGCTCAACGTCCCGTTCTGCATAGCCGATGCTACGGCTCTCACCGAGGCAGGTTATGTAGGAGAGGATGTTGAAAGTATCCTGGCGAGGCTTTTACAGGTGGCCGATTACAACCTGGAGGCCGCAGAAAGAGGGATTGTGTTTATCGATGAGATCGATAAGATCGCCCGTAAAAGCGACAACCCCTCCATCACCAGGGATGTTTCCGGTGAAGGGGTGCAGCAGGCTCTTCTTAAAATGCTTGAAGGTTCAGTTGTGAACGTTCCTCCACAGGGGGGAAGGAAACACCCTGAACAGCGAATGATACAGATCAACACACAGAATATTCTTTTCATCACCGGGGGTGCCTTTGACGGAATCGACAGAAAGATCGCAAGCAGGTTGCAAACCAACAAGATAGGTTATAAAATAGACAGGAAACGTGAAGAAGTGGACAAGGACAATATTCTTCAGTACATCTCGCCTGTTGACCTTAAGGCATTCGGTCTGATTCCCGAACTTGTGGGAAGAATGCCCATCGTGACCTTCATGCATGCCCTCGACAAGCCAACGCTCAAACGCATACTCACCGAACCGAAAAATTCACTGGTGAAACAGTACATCAAGCTGTTCGAGATGGACAATGTGAAACTGACTTTCGATGAAGAAGCTCTGGACTTCATTGTTGAGAAATCGGTGGAATTCAAACTTGGAGCAAGGGGACTCAGGGCAATACTTGAAGGTGTGATGAACGATGCCATGTTCGAGCTTCCTTCAAAAGCCAATATTAAAAACCTGAAAGTCAATCTTGCCTTTGTCGAAGAAAAATTCAACAAAACAAGTTTATCCAGGCTCAGGGTGGCCTGATACTAAACAGACCCTTCTCATCGTTTATTTCAGGGCTAACACAACGGAGATTCCGATGAGAATATTGTTACTATCTTTCTTACTTGTGTTTTCGGCAAACCTGACACTTCTTTCCCAGGATACGACGAAGATCGCCCTGCCAGGAAAGATTGTGCAAGGCGACACCCTGCCAGCCATTGACTTGAACAGTGTGGTGATCTTTCCTTCCGGTAAATTCGATACCCGAAGGGAAGCAGCACGTTACGACAGGCTGGTTTATAACATCAAATTCGTTTATCCTTATGCCAAACTGGCAGGGGTCAAGCTTAAGCAGATCAAGGAAGTGCTTGACACTATTAAAAACGAAAAGCAGAGGAAACTGTTCCTGAAAAAATCGGAGAAGGAGCTTGATGCCCAGTTCGGCGATCAGATCCGCGACATGTCGTATTCACAGGGAAAAATACTTATCAAGTTGATCTACAGGGAAACTGAGTCTTCTACATTTGTAATAGTCAAGGAACTCAAGGGAGGATTCAGCGCCTTTTTCTGGCAAACCTTCGCACGGCTTTTCGGGTACGATCTTAAAGCCGTTTACGACCCCAAAGGCGAAGATCAGGGAATTGAAAGGGTCGTACAGATGATAGATGCAGGGGCAATATGAAAATAAGCAGTAAATTTACAGGCTTGGCAGAGTTATGAAGTTATCTATCGTCATCGTCAATTACAACGTCAGGTATTTCCTTGAGCAATGCCTGCATTCAGTGCAAAATGCCTGCAAAGGCATTGAAGCTGAAGTTTTTGTAGTTGACAATAGCTCGGTTGATGGTTCAGTTAAAATGGTGAGTGAAAAATTCCCTGACGTCATTCTGATCGAAAACAAGGATAACCTTGGCTTTTCCACAGCCAACAACCAGGCTATGTCGAGGGCTAAAGGGGAATATATCCTTTTGCTCAACCCCGATACACTGGTTGAGGATGACACACTCAGGAAAGTCGTGGGTTTCATGGATGAACATCAGGATGCCGGGGGACTGGGTGTAAAAATGATTGACGGGAAGGGCAAGTTCCTGCCCGAATCCAAACGCGCCTTACCTACGCCGCTCGTAGCTTTTTACAAGATATTCGGGCTTTCTTCACTATTCCCAAGGTCCAGGATATTCAGCCAGTACCATCTTGGATACCTTGATAAAGACAAGACCCATATCATTGACGTGCTGGCTGGAGCATTCATGCTGCTCAGGAAAACAGTCCTCGATAAGATCGGCCTGCTGGATGAATCCTTCTTCATGTACGGCGAAGATATCGACCTGAGCTACAGGATAACCCAGGCGGGTTATAAGAACTATTATTACCCCGAAACGAGGATCATCCATTACAAGGGTGAAAGCACAAAAAAGAGCAGCATCAATTATGTGTTCATGTTCTACAATGCAATGATCATTTTTGCAAAGAAGCATTTTTCAAAAAAAAATGCAAGGTCTTTCTCAATGATGATCCATTCTGCGATTTACCTGCGTGCCGGTGTTTCCATCCTTACCAGGTTTGCCAACAGGATATTGCTGCCTCTCCTGGATGCCCTGATGATCTATGCAGGTATGTATTTTATCACTTTCTACTGGGAAAAGAATTTCATTTTTCAATATGGAGGGCATTACCCTCCCGAATTCATGCTGGTTGCTGTCCCCCTGTACATTCTCTTCTGGCTCATCAGCGTATACGTAAGCGGGGGATATGACAGGCCGATCATGTTGAAGAAAGTGTTCCAGGGCATGCTGGTAGGCACCGTATTGATCCTTCTCCTCTACAGCCTCCTTAGCGAGAACTACAGGTTTTCGAGAGCGCTTATTCTCTTCGGTGCCATGTGGGGCCTGATAATCATGCTTGCAGTAAGGGTGTTCCTTCATTTGTCAAAATTCAACGGCTTCCAGCTCCTTACAATCAAAAATAAAAAGTTCGTCATTATTGGCGAGAAGGAAGAATCGGAAAGGGTTTCCGACCTGCTCCAGAAAACCGGTATGAACCCGGCTTTCGTTGGACTTGTGAGTTACCGGCCGATTAAAGGCAACACCAATGGTTTTATCGGAAGTCTCGATCAGATCAAAGACATCATCACTATTCACAAGATCGATGAAGTGATATTCTGTGCAAAGGATATCCCCGCCCAGGTCATCATCGATAAAATGTCGGAACTCAAAGATGCTCAGGTGGATTATAAAATTGCCCCTCCTGAAAGCCTTTCCATCATAGGCAGCAACTCTATAAACACATCCGGCGACCTGTATGTCGTCGACATCAAC
>CAIJYT010000026.1 GCA_903824935.1 uncultured Bacteroidales bacterium
CCGGGAAGGCTGAAAAAAAACCTGTGCAGGATACAACCAGGGCAGTGGCGATTAAGGACAGCCTGGCAAAGGCCCTGTTGGTTAAAGATAAAACAGAGAAGAGCCTCGCCCGGCGGAATGACAGCATACTGATTGTAGATCAGGCCCCGGTATTTCCGGGAGGTCCGCAGGCCCTGAAGCAGTTTATTAATTCAAACCTTCAATACCCGGCCGATGCCATCCGCCGCAAAGTTACAGGGACGGTGGTGATGAATTTCATTGTTGAAAAGGATGGAAGTATAGGGCGGGTGATTATTTCGAAAAAGGTTGACCCGGTCATTGACTTTGAAGCCATTCGCATCATCGAGTCCATGCCGCACTGGAAACCCGCCGTCATGAAAGGCAAACCCATTGCCTGCATGCTTGTTCTTCCCATCAACTTTTCGATCCGGTAAGTTTGAAAATGCTAACCTGAAAATTTCCTGATCCCGTTGAGCGTTTGCCGGTTGAATTCCTGCCGGTGATTATTCAACATTACAATACAAACAGGATCCGGGAGCCGGAATGGAAGAAGTTGGTCTTCTGTATTCCGCCTTCCGGATCCTGAATGAGGCTAAGTGAACGTATGTGTGTACTTTATATAAGATAAATTAACGGATGAACTCCTAATAATAGGTGTAGGTCCGGACCACTCCGTCGTTGGTGGTTAGTTTTGAAACCCGGCCCAATGCATCGTATTCGTAGGTATACAAAAGCGGATTCGGCCCGAAAAGGGGAGCCGGGTCAGAGGTAGAGGAAGCAATGAGATTTGCATTTTGCTTCCCTGAAAAGCTCACACCCATATTGGCACTGCCGATCGAGTTCGCTTTATCCGTGAGGTAGGTATAGCTGGTCAGGGTAGTGGAGCTGCTGAAGTTTGTGACCGAGCGGTAGGTTTTTGAAGCAACATTGCCATCGGCTCCAATGGTATAATTGGTGATGGCCTTGGTAGTGTTCAAACCCAGGTAACTCGTGGAATCTTCAGTCATAAAGCCCCGGGAATCGTAGGAGAGTGTTGTTTTTGAGGTATAGACAGCTTTAAAAGAAGTGGCACGCTGAATACCCCAGCCCTGGCCGTTCAGAGTGATGTCTTCGGATTCCATGAGAGTATCCGGAATTGCATTAAAAGTGCTCATGGTAACAGTCCCTGGTGAATAAACATAGGTAGTTCTGATCCTGTTTACCGTGGACCCCAGGGTAGAAACCAGGTCCATCTGGCTTATGCGACTACTGTTATCATACAGCAGGGAGTAGTTGTAGCTGACCGTGTCGTTGAACTGCAGCAGCATGGTTTTTACCAGAGCTGTGGAAGAAGGATTACTTGTATCCGTTTTTTCGCATGAACTGCTGATTAACAACAGGGCTGCACAGGCCACTCCAATAAGCAGGTTTGGTTTCATAGGGGAAGGGGTTTGGTTTATAAAACCGTTTATAGTTGTCCAACAAAACAAGAAGGAACTTCCGAATCAATTTTTTGTGCACGTGGAGATGTTAATGTTACCGGTGCTTTCAGGTGGGGAAC
>CAIJYT010000027.1 GCA_903824935.1 uncultured Bacteroidales bacterium
AGACGGCATACGAGATCGAACTTAGTGACTGGAGTTCAGACGTGTGCTCTTCCGATCTCGCAACAGCTGATTTTATTGTGGATAATTTATTCTGGTGGTGGAGTGAATATGGTATTCATCAGTACCAGGATGCGAAAAACATCCTGTTGCTATGCGATTCGGGTGGTGCGAATTCATACCGGCACTGGATCTTTAAACATCGCCTTCAGAAATTCTCAGTGGAAACAGGATTAACGGTCATTGTTTGTCATTACCCTCCTTATTGCTCCAAGTGGAACCCGATAGAACACAGGTTATTTAGCCAGGTTCATAGATCGATGGAAGGAGTCGTATTGTCAAATTATCAGACCGTTCAAAAACTTATTGAACAAACATCCACTAAAACAGGACTCCGTGTGATTGCTCGATTAAACCTGAAAAATTATGAAACAGGTATTAAGGTAAAAAAGGAAGAGCTAAACGAACAACGAATTTTTTATCATCCGGTGATCCCAGAACTTAACTATAGGATTTGTGCCTAATTTTGGGGAGGTTATTTTGAACGTTTTACATAAATGGGAATAACCATATCATTTTTTATTTTTTTATAAACTTGCCGAAGGATGAATTTCCTCCAATTGTGATGCGGAGTATGTAGATCCCTGGAGGCAGATTGCTTATGTCGGTTTGTGTAAACGGGCCGGAAATCTTTCCTGTCATTATCTCCCTCCCGGTATTGTCAAGGATTACAAACGTGGAACCTGCCTCTGCATCTCCTGTTCTGAAACCGATCAAGTCTGATGCCGGATTTGGAAATACCTCCACTCCGTTTGCTGCAGTTATGGGTGAAGTATCTATGCCAACAAGTGGATCGTACGTCCTCAGGATAGTACCATATGAACCGACTGCAAATGCGTAATTGGTGGCAGCAATGCAAACACTGCTGAGATTGTTGTAAGTCGCTGAAACCTGGTTCTGCCAGGTTGCACCGCCGTCCGTCGTGATCAGTATTTGTCCGTTGTCACCAACTACATAACCAGAGGTTGCATCTCTGAACCATAAAGAATTGTAATTATTACCCGGCACGCTAAGATTATTCCAGGTTTGGCCCCCGTCGGTTGTTTTTAGTACATATGATCCGGCGATATAACCGGTATTCTGATTTATAAATTGAACGCTCCTTAGTGAGTTATATTGATTCTGCGACAGGATAGTCCAGGTTGATCCACCGTCGGTGGTTTGGAGAATAATCCCGTTTTCCCCTACAACATGTCCCAGATAGGCGTTAATAAACTGTACCCCGTTAAAGTTGTAAGTCAAACCGGTGTTCAGCTGAATCCAATGGGCTCCGCCATCTGTTGTTTTCAGCACAGTACCGTAGTCTCCAACAACAAAAACAGTAACCTGGTAAGGGACACTTACCGCCCTCAGGGTGAAGCTTGTCCCGGATGTCTGCGTAGTCCATGTGTTTCCTTCATCCGTCGAATGAACAATTAAACCGCTGTCACCAACGGCCCAGCCGTTTATAGAAGACGAAAATGCTATTGAACGTAATCGCTTTGTTGATCCGGTGGATTTTACTGACCAGGTAGTCCCGTTATCGGAAGTCTTCAGTATCTTACCACTGTCGGCGGCAGCAATCATCGAATAGGATGAAGATGAAAGCCTGGCAATTTTAGATAACGTTATGATACGGCCCGAAACGAGATTGCTGAAACTTGCACATCCGTTGATTGTTTTCAATATTGCTGGTTTGCAACCCACCAGGTTACCCAGGATGAGGCCTGAATATTGGGTGAAAAACCACATTGAGCCGGGTTTATTGGGGTATGTGTATTGGACTGTACTCCATGTAACGCCTCCGTTGATGGTTTTGACCAACGAATTACCCGGTCCGGTTCCGTATCCATGATTGGGATCAGAGAAAAACATGGAATCTATCTCATTGGCAACATTATAGAATACAATTTGCCAGGTTATTCCGCCGTTACCGGTCTTATAAATGCATTGGTTTCCTCCTTGTTCAGACACAGAAAGATAACCTGTAAGATCATCAGCAAAACAAAGTGTGTTAACTGAATATGCCGAGCTTACAAGTACGTTCCATGAAAATCCGCCATCGAGGGATCTTAAAAACTGTTTGCCCGCAATCGCAAGCCCCCTGGAGGAGGTTGGGAATTTAATATTCTTTAATTCACCGGATGAACCGGAATATATTACATTCCAGGATTCTCCCGCATCGGTAGTTCTTAGAAGAAGGCCGTCGGTCGTACTGATGAAACCTGTATCAGCACATGGAAAATCAACATAGTGTAACGTTGTCGTTATTCCTCCGTTTGATTTCATTGCCCAGGTCTCTCCCCCATCGCTGGTTTTCAGGATTGTCCCGAGAGCTCCAACGATAAAACCTTCCATGGAAGTCGGGAATGAAATACAATACAAAGGACAGGCTGTTGAAGAATAACGGCTGCCCCAGGTGCTACCTCCGTTGACTGATTTCAATATCGTACCGGCCTCACCACAGATAAAACCTGTATTTGTGCTGGTAAATAGTATGTTATGTAACTCGTTTCCTGTGGGGAAAGGGTTTACATATTCCCATTTCTGGCTAAAACCCGGAAGTACAATCAGGCTGCCAAACAAAAGCAAAATAGACAGTTTCGTTTTGTTCATAATTCTTCAGATTACAATCTAAGCTGTATAATTCAGAAAAACATGAATAAAGATACGAAACACCTGATAACCAAGTAAATTTTTCTTGCAAAACATATAAAAACGCATTATATTCGCATAACCGTCCTGATTTCCGGATTTATGAAAAGCTGCAAAAAGATTTTGCTGATGCCAATGCTGATCCTGATGCTGGCACTTCAGCTTAGAGCATTGCCGGGTTCCTGTATTACAGGCCCATTCAAACCATTAACAACGGATACTATTCTCCTGCCTTTCACCGAAACATGGGAACAGGGTACTTTTACTTATCATAATTGGATCCATTCAGGTAACTGGTCTGTCAATACAGGTGCAGGCAATCCTGCGCCATCTGCCGATTATATCGGGCAGCCGGCTCAGACTAATTATAACGATACCTTGCAAAGTGTAACCCTCAGTGCTGAAAAATTCAGCTGTGCGGCCATTTACCTGGATTTTGACTATAAATTAATCGATCAGAATCATACCGGAGCTGAGTTCCTTACGATTGAAAAGCGTACCGACACCTCCTGGATAGCGATAGCCGAATACAGTAATAACGGGGATATCTCCTGGACAAGCCAGCACTACGAATTGCGGTTATTCTCGGGTAAAGCATTCAGTATACGGTTCCGGGCCCATGGCAGCCATTCACAGGATATTAATCACTGGTTTGTTGATAACATTTCGGTATATGCTGTTTGCCGTCCTCCCGCCAACCTGACCTGCATACAGTCTCATTATAACGTCACTTTATCCTGGCAATCGCCGGCTTGCAGTGGCAGCGGCCCTCCCTCCCAGTGGATACACTGGGATAACGGGGTTAACTGTTCATCCATCGGAGCGGCCTGTCCCTGCCAGTGGGATATGGCAGCACACTGGACACCCGACCAGATTGCAAATCTTGATGGCGGATCCATCACAAAAATCTCTTTTTTCCCCGTGTCGGTTACCACAACCACATTCAGGGCCCGGATCTGGAAGGGACCTATGGCCGACATGATCCTGGATGAAAATATCCCGTCTGTTATTTCCGACCAGTGGAATACTTATTCCCTGAATGTACCTTCGATGATCGACGTGACCACCGATCTGTGGGTGGGTATATTTATAAATCAGACCTGGGATCCCTGGCCGGGAGGTTGCGATGCCGGGCCGGCTGTCAATGGTTATGGTGATATGATATATATTAATGGCTACTGGGAGACCCTTATTTCAGCGTGCGGTTGCAACTATAACTGGAACCTGCAGGCATATGTTGAAAATCTTAAAAGCGCCACAAAACCCGTCATTCTGCCGCCACCTACAATGCCTGAACAGAATATTACCCTGATAGTTAATAACGTCACAAACAAACACCGTATACCATTTAACGGGGGGATTAGCACGAAACATCCCGAAGACAAGTCAGTCCTGATAGGATATAACGTCTGGAGGACCGATTCAAAAGCCGATACATCCACCTATCACAAGATCAATAACGCTTTGGTTACGGACACCACTTTTATGGATAATATTTCCTATGACAGCCTGGGAATATACAAGTATTATGTAACTGCCGTCATGAACGACTCTGCCTCCAATGACTTCCTTTGCGAATCACCGGGAGGTAACAGGCTCATTCTTTCAATACCTGCTGTTGGTGTCAGCGAAAACAATCCCATCAACATCATGATTTATCCCAATCCCGCAACTGATCATGTTAATGTAAACAGTGATCAAACAATCAACGCTATCGAAGTCATGAATTACACCGGCCAGATCGTTTATAGTAAAAACGCTGTGAACTCGAAGTCTATGCCAATTACTGTTTCAACACTTCAAGCCGGCATCTATTTTGTAAAAGTTACTACTGAAAGGGCTGCTGGAATTATAAAGATCACAGTGATATATTGAATGAAGGACCCCGCGGCAAGCAGCGGGGTATCCTAGAAGAGAGCCAACTGTTTACTTGTATGCAACACTGTGTATTC
>CAIJYT010000028.1 GCA_903824935.1 uncultured Bacteroidales bacterium
CTCAATACTGTCTTCAACCACATACATGCAGATGTTAGCCCCGGCCGCCAGCTTCCTTTTGAACCAGGTTGTGACATTTGCCGTGATCTCTTTTGAAGTGACATTATAGCTTGCCTGGACGCTCATGCTTGTCATAACCGGTTTCACCATTTGAGATTCAATACCAACGGCCCACTGGTCGGAAGCCACAGGATAAGCTCCACCGATAACCGCACGGTTGATTAGTGCCATGGGTACATATGGGATTGCAAAATCGGTAATCCACTGGTTTGCTTCGGGAGTCCTAAGGTCGAGGACGTACTTTGCATCCGGGTCGGCCAGGGATGTTCCATGCACCGACATCAGTATCACCTTGCCCCTGTAAAAATCGACGAGCTTCCTGGCTTTTTGAGATGCCAGTGGGCAATTGATGCATTTATGCCCGGTGTATTCTTCAATCAGTACATAAGGTTTGCCGGTAGTATCATATTGTGTCTTGACCGTCGCATAAGGTTCACTCAGTTTATCACAGGAGGTGGTCATCCAGCCGGTGATCAACAAAACAGGAATTAAAATTCTGAATATTTTCATATCTCTGATGATTATCATTCAAATTAAAAACTGCTCGTAACGGTAAGTGTAAATCCGCTGGACTGGGGCACATAACGGCAAACGCCTCCGACACAGATGATACCTTCGCGCTGCCTTCCCCAGGCAAGCTGTATCCTTGTGGTATTGTATACGAAACCGGCCGCAACATTATAATAGTGCAACTGCTTGCTTGCGTTTGAATTACCATAGTTCCACTGGTCCTGTAATGAAAAGAACCATTTGGGCGAAATAGTGACTTCCATAAGACCTGCAGCCCAGTTACCATTATCCTGTTTGGTGAATAAACCCTGGGCCTCCCAGCGAAGCGATAATTTTTTGTTTACATTGAATGTTATATCAGCGACACCGATATTTGAATAAATGATGGGATCGTCGGGATGGCCCTGTACCACCGCCTTATTATAGGTCTGGTAGAGGTAATCGAAAACGCATTTCACCTTTTTACCGATTTTCTTGGTGATCTCAACCTGGGTTTCCTGCCAGTAAACCTCATTGCCTACCGAATAAAAATTCGTGTTATAACCTAAGGTTCCAGTCTGGCCAATACCCGTCGAATCATTAACAGGCGTTTTCTTGATGGAATTCACCTGTGAAAAGTCAAGAGCAATTGAAAGGCCGTTCTTACCTCCGAGTTTTGTGTTTTTCGGGATTGTATATAAGATGCCTGCAGCAATCCCTACTTCACCGGTTGTTTGGGTGGCATAGGGGTACATCGATGGAAGCGCATAGGTGTGCTCCTTGTTTATGGCAGGCATATAATTAATATCCAGGCCGTTGATGGTATAACTCCTGTTCGACTTGTAACTGAAGTTGTCAATCCATTTTGATTTGATTTCAATCCCGAGATTTTGCCTTGAATATGAAAGATCGAAGAGTATGGCATTTCCAGGCTTATAAATATAAACGTTCATCTGCGAAGGGTCGTTGATCTTATGGGCATATTCTGAATAAAAGTTAAACCCCGAATAATTCAGATTCAGGCGTCCTCCGTAACAGGCTACATTTTCGGGAAGGGACAATGAATAGATCTTGTCGCCAATGGGATAAGTAAGGGTTTTTCCTGCCTGGTAATCGCTCACAAAGCTTCCTCCGAGAGTGATCTTCAGTTTGGCATTGGTAAGGGCATCAAAAATATCGTTCAGGCTGAAATCACCGTCAATGCCTTTTACGATGCCCCTGTTATTGTTCGAGTATGGGATCCAGAAGGTTCTCTGGAAGCCGTAAACCCCGGTAAGCGTGATCCCTTTGTAAGGCATGAATTTCACCCTGAGGCCTTTCATGGAATTGTCATAACCCAGGGTCCAGTCCTGGTAAGTCCTGAAGGTCATTCCCCTGCCGAACTGCTCATAAAAGTTACCTGCTGTAACTTCAAGGAGGTCATTCCTGTACTTGGCGTACCAGTAAGGAACCCCGGCGCCCTGGTATGCCGGGTCATAGCCCAGCAAGGGAGGAAGGTATGCTTCAAATCTCAACCCGGCCGAAAAGTTCTTATATTCATAATTCACTTCGGTGAAACCGTTCATGCGGATCGGCTGCCCGTTAATGGACTGGCTTGTAATACCCATGGCCGCGTCGGTCTGGTATAATGCGGCATCAGCCTGGAACGATCCGCTGATCTGGGCATTCTTCAGGAAATCCTGGGCATTTAAACGGCCAGGCAATAGCGTGGCGACTGCAATCACTATACAAAGCAGGATAAATTTTTTCAATGCTTTAAAATTTTAATTGAACCTGATTACTTGATTGATTCTCCCTTTACAAGTTTCCTCACCACCTCGATAACATCATTTTCGTTGCCTTCGGCATAGGTGGTATGGCTCCACACGATCTCTCCCTTCCCGTTCAGGATAAAGGTTTGCGGGATGGGGCCGACTCCCATGGCACGTTTTAGGTCCGAGTTCTGGTCGAGAAGGATGGTGTATGTCCATCCTTTTCCGTCAACAAAGGGTTTAACCTGGGAAACCGATCTTGGGTCATCCACTGAAACAGCGTAAAGCTTAACTCCCGTTTCTTTTACCCACTCGTCATAAACATCGGAAATGGCACTTAATTCCTTTACACACGGTTTGCACCATGTGGCCCAGAAATCAATGATAACAGGCTTGCCTCCATTATCGATTTTTGCGGCATTGAATACATTCCCGTAAATATCCTTGATGTTGACATCGGGGATTGTTTTGCGTTTGGCAGAGGCGTCTTCGCTCTGGGCAAAGCATAATACAAAGGCTGATAAGAAGATAACGATCAGGGTTGCTTTTTTCATGACAGTGATGTGATTAAATTAACATGGTGCAAAAGTAAGATTTTTCTCACACATTGCAGACTTCAAGAATACGGCAGTCGGGCTGGGGTGCAAGAGCAATCTTGTCGAGGATTGCCGGCAGCAGAACTACTTCTCCCATAGAGATTCTTTCTTTCCCGCCCGCATAAACGATTTCGGCTGAACCTTCGATGCAGATATAGACGACAAAGGAGTCAAGTTCTGAATAATCCTTCAATACCGGGAGATTGAAATCGAGGATATTGGTCTGGAAATAAGGGCATTGAACCAGGTTCACACTGCGGTTTTTTTCCATGGTATAATTGCTGCGGTATGATGCAGGAATTTCGAAATCGAGGGCATCCAACGCAAGCGTTTCATGCATTTCCCTTGACTTGCCCTGCATATCCACCCTGTCCCAGTCATAAATCCTGTAAGTGGTATCGGAGGTTTGCTGTATCTCTGCAAGGAGTATCCCGGGTCCGAGTGCATGTATCCTTCCGGCCGGCATGTAAAATACATCGCCGCTTTTAACAGGTTCAAAATTCAGGATATTCTTCAGCGTTTTATCCTTTACATTCTTAAGGTAAAACTCCCGGTTGATCTTACGGTTGAAGCCGGCAATAAGTTCGGCCCCGAGGTCGCTGCCAAGCACATACCACATCTCGGTTTTACCTCCTTTAAGGCCGCGTTTTGCTGCGAGGTCATCATCAGGATGAACCTGTACCGAAAGCCAGTCATTCGCATCGATGAACTTTATGAGGATAGGGAATTCTTCCTTGTGTTTTGCAAATGTCTTCTCCCCCACCAGCTCATCCATGTATATTTCAAGCAGTTCGTTCAGTTCATTTCCTTCAAGGAAACCGTTCCTAACCACGGTCCCGGAGCCCTGAACGCCCGAAAGCATCCAGGCCTCTCCAACCGGCATGCCGGACGGTATATCAATCCCGAGGGCAGTTTTCATCGTCTGCCCTCCCCAGATCTTTTCCCTGAAGACCGGCTTGAACTTTAACGGGTATAGTGTATTCATAGTAAGTTGTTAAACGATTATAATAATTACATAAATATATGTAAGAGTGGTAAAAATATTCACAATAAACATTAACTTTGAATCGTTTCGGAAAGCAAAAATACTATTTTGGGGAATATGAAAACTATAACTGAGCTGCTCCCTGCCCTGGTAAAACTTCGGCACCATCTGCACCAGATTCCTGAGACAGCTAATAAAGAATTTAAGACCCATGAGGTGATCAGGTATTCGATAAGGGACCTGGAGCCTGATCTTGTCATAGAGAACATTGGAAAAACGGGCATGGCGGTGGTCTTTAACGGCATGCAACCCGGCAAGACACTGATGTTCCGTGCCGAGCTGGATGCCCTTGCCATTGAGGAGGATATTGATATCCCTTATCATTCGGGTGTGAAAAACACCTCTCATAAATGCGGGCACGACGGGCATATGACCATGTTGTTCGGCCTTGCATGCCTGATTGCGGAAAACCGGCCTGAAAAGGGAAGGGTCGTGCTGCTTTACCAGCCGGCAGAAGAGACAGGTACCGGGGCTGAATCGGTTTTGGCAGATCCGCAGTTCAGCCAGATCATACCCGATTATGTTTTCGCCATTCATAACATTCCCGGATTCAGCAAAGGATCGGTCATTTTAAGGCAAGGGGTTTTTTCTATGACTTCCGAAGGCATGAAGGTCATTCTGAAAGGGATGGCATCGCATGCAGCTTATCCCGAAAACGGGATAAGCCCACTGCAGGCTCTGACCGGGATATTGAATATACTGCCCGGCCTTAATGATGGCAAAACGGCGCCTGAAAATTATACACAGCTCACGGTCACCTTTGTCAAGATGGGGAGAAGCGGGTTCGCGACAAGCCCCGGACAAGCTGAGATCGGGCTGGTCATTCGTGCCATTCATCAGAAAGACCTTCAGCATTTGCAGGAACTCATTAAAAATACAGTCAGGAAAATTGCTGTTGAAGCATGTCTCGAAGAGCAGTTCATTCACATTGAGCAATTTCCTGTCACCTCTAACAATCCTGAGGTGGTAAAGCGTTTATCCGCGGTTTTATCCAAGAATTCCTTTGAAGTAACAGAAGCTGAAATGCCGTTAAAGTGGTCGGAAGATTTCGGTCATTTCACATCACGCTTCCCGGGGGCACTGATTGGACTGGGGGCAGGATCCAGCCATTCTGACCTTCACACCAGGGATTATGATTTTCCTGATGAAATTCTAGAGCCCGGGGTATTGGCCCTGTACCATATTTACACAGAATTTATTGCAGACTGATATGATATGTATTGGAATCACAGGCACAATCGGCGCCGGCAAGGGTACCGTTGTCGAATACCTTGAACGATCAAGGGGGTACAGGCATTTTTCGGTGCGTAGTTTTCTGCTGGACCTTATCCATACAGAAGGCATGCCCGAAAATCGCGACAGCATGTTTCTGCTTGGCAACCGGCTAAGAAACGAATTTGGCCCCTCCTATGTTGTTGACTGCCTGTATAAACTTGCACAGGAATCGGGAGACAATTGTATCATAGAAAGTATACGAACAACAGGCGAGACGGCTTTCCTGCGGTCGAAAGGGAATTTTTACCTGCTTGCCGTTGATGCGGATCCAAAGATCAGGTATGAGCGCATCAGTTTAAGGAAATCGGAAACCGATACTGTTTCTTTTACTACATTCGCGGAAAATGAGGAACGTGAAATGACATCCACCGATCCGGGCCGGCAAAACTTAAGGGAATGCATACGCATGGCTGATTTCGTGCTTACCAATAACGGCAGCAGGGAAGAATTGTTTGCCCGGGTGGATGAGATCCTGAAAAAAGTCTGAAATGGAAGAACAAAAAAACATAAGTCCGACCTGGGACGAGTATTTCATGGAAATAGCCAACACAGTTGCAACCCGTGCAACCTGCGACAGGGGCAGAAGCGGATGCGTCATCGCCCGTGATAAGCAGATCCTTGTTACAGGTTATGTTGGAAGTCCGCGAGGATTGCCGCATTGCGACGAGGTCGGGCACCTGATGAAAAAAGTTTACCATGAGGATGAGCGCATAACACAGCATTGCATGCGAACGGTGCATGCCGAGCAAAATGCGATTTGCCAGGCCGCCAGGCTCGGAATCCCGTTGCAGGGTGCCACCATCTATTGCAGGATGACGCCATGCCGCACCTGCGCCATGCTCATTATCAACTGCGGTATCTCAAGAGTGGTCTGCGAAAGAAAATATCACGACAGCCTTGAGAGCGAAGAAATGTTCAGGCTGTCAGGGGTAATCCTCGAATATGTGTATAACGAGGTACAGGAGTATAAAAACCAGCAGGGTTGAAGAACGGTAAACCCTCCCCGGAAACATTGAGAGCCAGGTAAGATGGACCCAGAACACGGATTGTCAGGATCCCAGTTTGAAACTTTATTCCGCACCGAATACAAAGGGATGCTGCTCTTTGCCATTCATTATGTTAAGGATGAAGAGGCTGCAAAAGAAATTGTCCAGGAAGCATTCATCAATCTCTGGGAAAAACGTGAGTCTATTGACCCGGCGCGGGAGGTGAAATCATACTTGTCGGCTTCGGTAAGGAACAGGAGCCTTAACTATCTCCGTGACAATAAACGGTTTAACGGAACCCTGCTCAGCCTTGGAGGTCTCCTCCCCATGCCAACAGCCGAAGAAGGCAATTCCATTGAGATGAAGGAACTCAGCGGGGCGATCCATCGTGCTATTGAGGAATTGCCCGAAAAATGCAGGGAGGTCTTCCGCCTGAACCGATTTGAACAGATGAAATACCAGGAGATAGCTGATCACCTGAATATCTCAATCAAAACGGTGGAGACGCAAATGTCTAAAGCCCTCTCCCATCTCAGGAGCAGGATAAGGCAGACATAAAAATTTTTATTTATTAAAAGAATAAGGGTAAAGCCGGTTTTAAGTGTATAATGACTGATCATGGAAAAAGACCGTACATATTTTGAAGGGCTCATTGCCAGGTATTTCAGCAAGGAAGCAACGCCTGCCGAGATCGGTGAGCTCTCCTCATGGGTCACTGAGAGCCCCGAGAACGAAGCTGTTTTCAGTGAGTCGCGATATGCATGGATGGCATTTGAAGAAGTGAGGATCACCGGGTTGGCCGATGTGGATGAAGCATGGGAGGCGTTTAAAGAGCGGGCAGGGATAAATGAAGAGACCAAGTCGGCAGTCGTCAGTCGGCAGAAAGTAGTCAGCAGTCGGCAGTCGGCAGTCGGCAGTCAGCAGTCAAATATACCAAGAGCAATTCCGATGTACAATATTCTGCTAAGGGTAGCAGCTGTCCTCATTATTCTAGCTTTTCCTGCATTTCACCTTTACAAATACCTTCAGCAGCCAGCAATAAAAGAATTTGCAGCGGGAACCGGCCGTGCCGAAACCCTTCTGCCCGATGGCTCCCATGTGATGCTCAATTCCGGTGCTGTGATTAAATACCCTGAAAGATTCAAAGGAAAGAAAAGGGCTGTCAGCCTTGACGGGGAAGCTTATTTTGATGTTGCTCATAATGCTTCAAAACCTTTTATCATAGCAACCGACGGGATCAGGGTAGAAGTGAAAGGAACCTCCTTTTATATAAACACTCGTTCATGGAGCGGGGATTTTGAACTGGTGCTTACATCGGGCAAGGTCGAACTTTATTTTGAAAATCAGCCAGGCCAGGCCAGGGTTCTCAACCCAGGCGAAAAAGCCATTGTACACGGTAACCAGATCATCATCAGTACGAATACCGACGCCAACTATATGGCCTGGAAAACCCACAAGATCTCCTTTAACAATGAGCCCCTTAATTCAGTGGCGGCTACCTTAAGCAAGGTATACCAGGCTAATGTACGCCTCGGCAATACTTCACTTGCCGGTTGCAGGCTCACAGCGACCTTCGACAATCAATCCCTTGAATCTGTACTAAACGTTCTTAAAGCAACGTTAGATGTAGATATCAGGAATTCCGGATCTTTGGTGGAAATTTCCGGCAAAGGATGCAGATAAACAGCAGAATCTTGCTTCAATTACGCATTACGTCCTTCTTAACGTTTTTCCTCACGTTCGTCCTAACGATTTGGACTTTCATCATTTTGCTTTTCCCTGTAAACCAGTTACAGGCCCAGGTACTCGACAAGCCCATCAGCCTTCATATTAAAAACAAGCCCCTTGCAGAGACCCTTAAAACCATCTCCGAAGCAGGGAACATCAACTTCTCATATAACCCCCAAAGCATACCTGCCGATAAGGCCGTAAGCATCATCTGTGATAAAAAACCCCTGAGGGAAGTCCTGGATGTCATCCTCAAACCCCTGGGCATTTCCTATATCGAAATTGAAAACCAGGTCGTGCTGAAAACAATAGGTACCGGAGCAGCCCAGCACCAGGCCGAAGCCGCCAAACCAGCCAGGCACTTCACTGTAAGCGGTTATATCAGGGAGAAAAACAGCGGGGAAGCGCTTATAGGTGCCAATATTTTTGCCAGGGGTACCGGCTTTGGGACCATCTCAAATTCCTATGGGTTTTATTCTCTGACTCTTCCCGAAGGAAAATACCTGCTCGATTATTCCTTTCTCGGGTTCAGGGAGATTACCCAGGATACCCTTGTCAATGGTGACCGTCACATCAGCAAGGAAATGGAGGAAGTCAAACTGGATATGAAAGAAGTGGTTGTAAAGCCAGCTGAAACGGGCTCCGATATCCGGCGTAGCCAGTTAAGTGATTTTAATTTTTCAAATAAGACCCTGGCCAGCCTCCCCGGTTTTGCAGGCACCTCCGATGTACTGAAAGCCCTGCAGGCGGTGCCCGGCATCCGCTCATACGGCGACGGCTCATCCCTTTTCTATGTAAGGGGGGGCAACAGCGATCAGAACCTGCTGCTGCTCGATGAAACTCCCTTATATAATGCATCCCACTTGTTCGGCTTTTTTTCGGCCCTCTCTCCCGATGCGGTCAACGACATACAGGTTTACAAAGGCGATTTCCCTCCCGCTTACGGGGGCAGGCTGAGCTCGGTAGTGGATATAAAAGCCAGGGAAGGCAATATGAAACATTTCGGGTTCAGCGGCAACCTGGGGCCTTATGCATCAAATATTTCAGTTGAAGGCCCGATCTGGAAAAACCATGCTTCGTTTTTTGTTTCAGGCAGGTTATCGACAGTGAACTGGCTGAATTATTTTCTCACCGGCCAGCCTAGTTTCAACATGCAGTTCTATGACATCAATGCCAAACTGAACCTCATGACGAACGAAAACAACAGGTTCTACCTGACGTTTTATACGGGTCGTGACGACTTCAACCGGTTGAATTCATCGGCCTACCGGATCTATGGCATAAGCTGGAACAACATCCTGGGGACTGTACGCTGGAACCATGTTTTCAACGAAAAGCTGTTTTCAAACACTACGCTTAATTACAGCCGGTATAATTATTATCTCTACACCACCGAAAGTCGCAAAGGGTTCTGGACTTCAGCTATCTCGAACCTGACATTCAAATCGGATTTCACCTGGTTCATCAATTCATGGAATACAGCCAGGGCCGGGTTTGAGGTCACCAATTATCATTCCAATCCCGGCAATATCAATGCAGGAAGTGATGATGCAGCATCAGGCCAGGTTCCCTCGGTCTCAAAATACCAGGGCATGGAATATGACCTCTACCTTGGCAATGAACAGAAACTCGGGAACCACATCGTGCTCAAATATGGTTTAAGGCTGCCCATCTGGCAGGATTTCGGGGAATCCACGGTATACTTTTTCGATGCAAACTACCAGCTGATCGATTCGGCGCTGTTCAAAAAAAACAGCTCCTATTTCACAGTGTTCAGCCCTGAACCAAGGCTGAGCGTGATCTACAATATCACCGGGAAAACTTCGCTCAAATTCAGTTATACCAGGAACACCCAGTTCATACAGCAGCTCAGCAACACCACCGGGCCCTTCACTTCACTCGATGTTTGGGTTCCCTGCGGACCCAACATACCCGCACAGAAAGCCGACCAGTGGGCAGTCGGCGCTTATCAGAAATTTGCGAAGAACCGTCTTTTATTCAGCGCCGAAGCATTCTACAAAGCCTACCTCGATCACCTTGATTACAAGGACCATGCGAACCTTCTTTACAATCCCCTGATCGAAGGCGAACTCCGTTTCGGCAAGGCCTGGGCTTACGGCCTCGAGCTCATGCTGAGAAAAACCGAGGGTAATCTTACAGGCTGGATCTCCTATACCTGGTCCAAGGCCCTGGTGCAGACCGACGGGGTGAATAACAGCAAGACCTACCCTTCGAATTACGACAGCCCGAATGATGTATGCATCAACATTTCTTACGACAACCATCACCACTGGGCCTTTTCGGCAGTTTGGTATTACCGCACTGGCAGCCCCGTGACCACGCCTACGGGATTTTACTATAATAACGGGTATTCGGTCCCGGTTTACGGCGAAAAGAATAACAGCAGGCTGCCCGATTACCACCGCCTCGACCTTTCTGTGACTTACAGGATAAGCAAGCCCGAAAAACGATTTCAGCAGAATATAATACTTACCTTATATAATGCATATGGACGATACAACCCGTATTCACTGAGTTTCAACCGATTCACCGACGGCAACGGGAACCTGGTCGTGCCCACTAACCTCCAGGGCGGCTACCAGCTTGTGCCAACCACCATATCGGTGGCCGGGATCATTCCATCCATCAACTATCAATTTAAATTCTGATGAAGAGGCTATCCACATATTTTATTTTTTGTATGCTGATGGCATCCTGCGTGAAGCAGGCGAGCTTTGATGTGCCAGGGGGATCGGGGAACCTGGTCGCTGTCGACGGCATCCTCACCAATGAGAGAAAAGCACAGGCCATAGTGATCAACCACCCTGTTAACGGGCTTAACGATCCGGCTGTACCGGTGAGCGGAGCCACGGTAATCATCCATACGGCGGATTCGACCTGGAACCTTACCGAAACCCCTGCTGGAAGCGGTAAATACCTTACCCCTTCAACCTTTATTTCGCTTCTTAACAAGACCTATACCCTGAATATTTATAACGGCAGTGACGTTTATTCAGCAAAGGCCGCAATGGTTGCCGGAACCACGTTTACACAGCTGACCTATGTGCAGAACGACAAGGATACCTTATATCATATAGATTATGTCGCCAGCGCTTTCAGCAGCAGCAAGCCGGCGATGTGGGAGGTTCTGCTCGACTGGAGTAAGGTTCAGGGTTACCAAAACTCCGATACCAATAAGTGCAAAGCCAGGCTGTTGTTCTATACCCTGCCAACCCTGGATGTGAGCGAGATCTTCGCCCCGGTGGTCGAACAGGTCTCTTTCCCGAGAGGGGCGAGGATCACCGAAAGAAGGTATTCACTGGCGCCACAGCATGCCGAATTCGTGAGGGAAATGCTGCTTGAAACAAGCTGGCAGGGTGGGTTGTTTCCGACGGCTGCAGCTAATGTAAGCACTAACCTCAGCGCCGGCGCAGTGGGATTTTTCGGGGTTTGTGCTGTAACTGAATTATCGTTGCAGGTTGAAAAGTAGCGGATCGCTCGCACATCTCACCGCCGCTGACGTTACTGCGTCGCTCACCAGTGCTTGAACAGTAATTAAACCAGATATGGTTCGCTCCTTGTACCTAAGGCGGCTTGTGAGATGTGCTTCGCTTCGGACACCTGATGCGGCTTGTGTGATACGAACCGCTCATTACAATGCGGCTTTTATAGAATGCTTCGCTAAAATTAATTTCGCTACTTCGCTATTTCGCTACTTTTTTTCAAAATGAATCAGGGTAGAACCCTCCACCTGTGTATAATAGAAAAACAAAAGAATCAAACCTCAAAACCATAGCATGATGAAAACAACAAAAATCCTCAGTCTGGGCCTTTTTCTTGCAATCCTGATAGCTTTCGGGACCACTTCCTGCAAAAAGGACAAAACCACCAACCCTGGAGACACTAACACTACCTCCTTACAGAACCTTTCAAATGACGAGAACCAGGTTTCTGCTGCCACTGATGAAGCAAACAGCGACATCAATGCAGTTATCGGCGGTACCGGTGGCCTGAAGTCAACAGCCGGCTGGCACCTGCCTTGTAATGCAACCATAGATTCCTCGACTGTTCTCCAGGATACGATAACCTATTACATCACCTATAATGGTACGAATTGCAGGGGCAACCTGGACCGTCATGGCAAGGTTGAGATTAAGAAGCACGTGAATACGCGCTGGCACCAGGCGGGAGCAGTTGTTTATTATAAGTTCATCAACCTGAGAGTAACACATGTGCACTCAAATAAATCCGTCACACTTAACGGCCAGAAGAAATACACCAACGTTTCCGGCGGTCTTGTATGGATGATTCCTCAGTACATAAGTTCGGTTACTTTCAAGGATGAGGGTAATATGAACGTTACCCTTGCCGACAGCACCACAAAATCGTGGAACCTGGCAAGGCAAACCACTTTCACCTTCTCAGCAACCGACAACGACTATGTACTCACGGTTGATGGGTTCGGTTCAGCCGATAGTTATAACAACTTGCTCCTCTGGGGCACCAACAGGAATGGCGAACAATTCTATACCCAGATCCTTCAGTCGGTGGTCCATAGGGCACATTGCGGCTGGGATCCCTGCAGCGGCCAGAAAAAACACATGATCCCGGGCGACAGCAAAGGAGCAACCCTCACTTTCGGATATGACAGCAACGACCAGCCTACCACTGATTGCCCGACCAAATACAAAGTTGACTGGTACAAAGGCAGCAAAAGCGGAACTCTCTATCTTTTCCTACCCTGATTCTAAATAATCCTGATTCGAAAGGCTGTGCCGTGATCCGGTGCAGCCTTTATTTTTTAATATATGCTGACTAGCGGTAAAGCTCTGGCAGAAACAGTCCCCCTGAACATCGCATTGCTGCTAAAAGGCATTGCAATGTTGCCGTCTTTATCAACGGCAATCAGTCCGCCCTCGCCTCCCTTGGCTTTAAGCAGGTCAAAGATCACGAAATGAGCAGCCTCCGCCAGGGGTTTGCCGGCATAAAGCATCTGAACTGCCACATTATATGCCGCACAATTCCTGATAAAAAATTCGCCATGGCCTGTACATGAAACTGCACAATTTTTATCGGCCCATGTGCCGGCACCAATAATAGGGCTGTCGCCAACCCTGCCGCTCATCTTCATCATCATACCCCCTGTGGATGTACCTGCGGCCAGGTTCCCGTTCACATCAAGTGCAACGCAACCAACAGTTCCTTTTTTTTCTTTTTCTTCGGATGAGGGGGCTGGTTGTTCTGTCCGGGTTTTCTGCTTTGCCGCTTTCCAGGCTTCATAGCGCTCGGGGGTGATGAAATACGAAGGATCGGCGATCTCAAGTCCGTGGGTTCTTGCAAAAGCGTCGGCCCCGGGTCCTATAAGCATAACGTGATCGGTTTTATCCATTACCGCCCTGGCTGCTGTGATGGGGTTTTTTATAATGGTCACACCGCCAACAGCACCTGCTTTGCCTGTTTTCCCGTCCATAATGGAAGCGTCAAGTTCAGCCTTGCCGTCCTCGTCGAGCACTGCGCCTTTTCCAGCATTGAACAAGGGGCAATCCTCCATGAACCTGATCACAGCTTCCACTGCGTCCAGGCTGCTTCCTCCGGAGGCAAGTATCCCAGACCCTATGCCCAGGGCCCTGGATATTGAATCGGTATACTGCTTTTCCCTTTCGGGTTTCATGTTTCCCTTTGCAGGGCCTCCCGCCCCTCCATGAACTACCAGGACCCAGTGCCTGCTGCCGGAAGCTGATTGGTTAGCGGCATCCTGACTGACCTGGGCAGGAAGCCATCCGCAGACAAAAATAAAAGCAAAAAGTAAAATGATTCTCATATGTTTCATATGTAAAAAGATTATAAAATGCTTTTCAGAAGATGGGTGAAATTGATGATACCCGAAATCTGTAATACGGTAAGTATGATCGAGAGTATGATGACGGCACGGATAAAGCCTGCGCCTTTCTTTACAGCAAAATATGAAGCTATGAGGGCCCCGATCACGCTTCCGGCCGAAAGGAGCAGTCCGTAAACCAGGTGAACCTGACCGTTGATCACGAAGACTGCCAGGGCGAAGATCGCGTAAAAGAAAACGATCAGGTTCTTTACTGCATTGGCTTTAACGAGATCATACCCGGTGCCCAGGACAAGTGCCATCAGCATGAAATAGCCAACGCCGACCTGGATAAAACCACCGTAAAAACCAACACAAAAGAAGATTGCAAACTGCCACCATTGCAATTTTTTCTGCATAAGGGCGGGGTTTTCGCGAAGCCAGCGGTCGGGTTTGTAGAAAAGAAAAAAGGCCATCAGAATCATTGCAAGTATCATGGCGACCTCAATGACTTTTTCATGCACATCGATTGCGAGGTAAGCCCCCAGCACGGATCCAATGGTAGCAGGGATGCCAAGCCAGACCGGCCTGAGGTTGGTGAACATTTTCTGTTTTGTAAAACTGCCCACCGACGAAAGTGTCTGGAAAAATATGCTGATGCGGTTGGTGCCGTTGGCGATGGGGGCCGGCAGACCAAGGATGATGAGCAGTGAAAGGCTGATCACAGAACCGCCGCCCGACAAAGTATTGATAAACCCTACAAGGATGCCGGCGGTGATGATGACGATGATTCCTGTTACTGACATGGAAGTTTATATTTACGATTCACGGTTCACGGTTCGCGGTTCACGCCTCAGCCTGCTGTTTTTCCTGGAATACAGTATATAGATCGCCATCCCTATAAGGAGCCAGACAAGGAACCTCATCCAGTTGGTAAATCCCAGGTGAACCATCAGGAAAAGGCTTGAAAGAAGGCCCAGCAGCGGGATCAGCGATAACTTCCTGATGATCCCCATCACTGTAAGGATCACGGCGGCAATGATGAAAATAAACAAGGGCAGGTCATCCCTGTCAAAAGTAAAGTTGGTAAGCCTGCCAAGCTCCCTGAGTTCAGGCGGGTTCCAGAAGTAAAGCACCACCGCAACCCCGGCCCAGACCACGGGAAGCACGATGCGGGAGTTTATGTATGGGACGTGGAAGCCCTTTTGAGTAGTCTGCAGTCTGTAGTCTGCAGTCTGCAAATTGCCGACTGCCGACTGCTGACTTCTCTTGCCATAGGGGTTCAATATCAGCACACCTCCGCTCACCAGGACAAACGCAAACAGGGTACCTATGCTAGTCAGGTCTGTGACTTCGGTGAAGTTCATGAACAGGGATGGGATGGCTACTAATAGCCCGGCAACAACAGTAGAAAAAGAGGGTGTTCTGAATTTGGGATGTATCCTCGAAAAGGCTTTCGGCAATAAACCGTCGCGGCTCATGCTCATCCAGATACGGGGTTGACCCACCTGGAAGACCAGGATCACACTGGCCATAGCGATGACGGCTGCCAGTGAAACAAAGCCTGCAAATTTAGCCATATGGTTTCTTTCAAACACATAGGCCAGGGGGTCTCCTACACCGAGTTCCGAAAAATTCACCATGCCAGTGAGAACCAGGCTGATCATGACATACAAAAAGGTTGTTATGATGAGAGAGTATATGATTGCCCTTGGCAGGTCGCGGCGTGTATTCCTGCATTCTTCAGCAGTAGTGGATATTGCATCAAAGCCGATATAAGCAAAGAACACCCCGGAAACTCCTTTGAGCACACCGGTTAGCCCATGAGGGGCAAAGGGTGTCCAATTGCCGGGTTTCACGTAAAATGACCCTACCCCAATGACCAGCAGCAATACCACGACTTTCAGGATCACCATGGAGTTACCAACCACTTTGGTTTCGTAAATCCCGATATAAACCAGCATGGAAATAAGGGCGACAATCGCAAAGGCAGGAATGTTGGCAATCATATGAACGCCTCCAAGTACAGGAGAATTAACCCAGGCCAGGTATGATTTCTGTATAGCGGGGGCCAGTTGGGACAGGCTGCTGCCATGAGCAATGGCTGCGGCTCCGTCATAATAACCCCTCAGCGCGGTAACGTAATCTGTCGATACATATTCGGGGATGTGAAGGCCCAACCCGCTCATCAGTCCACAAAAATAATCAGACCATGAAATCGCCACGGCTATGTTCCCGATGGCATATTCAATGATAAGGTCCCAGCCGATGATCCACGCGAAAAGCTCTCCGAAACTGGCATAGGCATAGGTGTAAGCGCTGCCGCTAAGGGGGATGACCGAAGCAAATTCGGCATAACATAAGGCTGAAAAACCACAGGCTATGGCTGTAAAAATAAAGAGCAGGGCAACTGCAGGCCCGCCCGAGGCTGCAGCACTTCCTATGGTGGCGAAGATACCCGATCCGACAATGGCGGCAATCCCCAATGCGGTGAGGTCAAACACGGTAAGGCTTCGCCTGAGGCCTCCCGATTCCCGCTCGTACCTTGCGGCATCATTGAGAATCAGGCCTATCGGCTTCTTTCTAATAAGATCGGAAAACGACAAGGTAATTTTTGGATAAAAATAGAAAGATTTTCAATCACTCTTGGTAATTTCACCCCGGTTTGCTGCAGAAACGGGTGCCTGAATTGCTCCGGGCTTATACCGGAGTAAAGGCTTTGACGGAAAAATTCCGGTTCACGGTTCACGGTTCACGGTTCACGAATTTCGTACCTTTGCAGCAATTAATATTCTCAGATGAAAATAACCGTATTTGGTGCAAGCGGGAGGACTGGTCTGCTGCTGACTTTCCAGGCCCTGAACCAGGGGCATGAAGTCACAGCCTACACCCGTAGTCCGCATAAAATCAGTATTACTCACAAAAACATCAGGATCATAGAGGGAGAACTCGATGATTATAATAAGATCCTTGATGCTGTGAGCAGGCAGGATGTGGTTATGTGCACCCTGGGCATTGAAAAAAATAAACCATCGACAGTACTGTCGGATGCCACCCGGCTGATACTGAAAGCCATGGAGGAGTCGAACGTTAAACGTTTTATCTGTATGTCGTCGGCCGGTGTTCTCGGCAATGACGGAGGTTTCTGGTTCGGGAAGGTGTTAATACCCTTATTCCTGAAGCAGGTTTTCGAAGACAAAAAACGCCAGATTGAGGTCATCAGGCAAAGCAAGGCTGAATGGGTAGTTGTGCGGCCGGTAGGGCTTACCGATTCTCCGAAAACCGGAAGGTTCAACATAAATGAAGGTCTGCCGACTTCATGGAGAATTCCCCGCAATGACGTTGCAGATTTTATGCTGAAACTCATGATTGATAAAAAATACGATTTTAAAATGCCTGCAATTTCAAGCACCTAAATACTTATTATATGAAATCCATCTTATTTCTTCACTGGGCGCCAAGGGTACTATGCATAGTCGCCATTTTATTCGTCAGCGTTTTTTCACTGGATGCCTTCCAGCCGGGGGTACCCTTAACTGACGAGACCCTGGCCTGGCTGATGCATATGATCCCTTCATTTGTCCTGATTATTATCCTTGCCATTGCATGGAAATGGGAAAACATAGGCGGGATCATATTTCTTTCCCTGGGTTTGGCATTTACCCCATTTATCTTCTGGGGGAATTATACAAACAACCATTCGATCTGGATCAGCCTTGTTGTTGTATTAACAATTACCATTCCCTTTATCCTGGTTGGCGCATTGTTCATGATGAGCTATTACACAAAGCGCAAGGCAGCAGAGGTGCTTGGAATGCTGGAGAAAAAAGAGAAAAGTTAGGGACGAGGTAAGGTCAGTCGGCAGTCAGCAAATAGCAAATTGCAAATAGCAATAAACTCAAAGCTTGGATCTTCATTTGTACATGGTACATGGTACATTGTACATTATTTCAACTCCTTCACTGCCTTCATGATTCCCGCCGCATCATACCCGCATTCGTGGTGGAGTTCTTCGTTCTTCCCCTGTTCTATGAATTTATCAGGGACTCCGAGGCGTTTGACCCTGGCCGAATAGCCGTGGTCGCTCATGAATTCAACGACGGCGCTGCCAAATCCGCCCATAACAGTACCATCTTCAACGGTCACGATCCTGCTGAAGTTTTTAAACACTTCATGAAGCAGCTCTTCATCGAGAGGTTTCACATAAGGAAAGTGAAAATGAGCAGGCTGTATCCCTTCTTTTTCCAGTTCAGCAAAGGCTTCCTTAACGAAGTTCCCCGGATGACCTGTACTCAGCACAGCCACCTCTTTCCCTTCCTTTATTATTAAGCCTTTGCCAACCTCCATTTCTTTCATAGTTGTCTTCCATTCGTGCATCACACCCCTGCCTTTGGGGTACCTGATTGCAAACGGTCCTTTGCCCGGAAGCTGGGCGGTGAACATAAGGTTCCTGAGCTCCTCCTCGTTCATTGGAGCTGCGATGGTCATATTTGGGATGCACCGGAGGTAGGCCAGGTCATATGCACCATGATGGGTTGCCCCGTCTTCTCCTACAAGCCCGCCCCTGTCGAGGCAGAACACCACAGGCAGGTTTTGCAGGGCCACGTCGTGGATGATCTGGTCGTATGCCCTTTGAAGAAAGGTCGAATAAATATTACAGAAAGGGATCATTCCCGACGAGGCAAGCCCTGCACTGAAAGTTACAGCGTGCTGTTCGGCTATGCCAACATCGAAAGTCCTCTCAGGCATTTTCATCATCATCAGGTTGAGGGAACAGCCTGTGGCCATTGCCGGTGTAATGCCTATGATTGCCGCATTCTGCTCAGCAAGTTCGATGATGGTCCTCCCGAAGACAGTCTGGTATTTAGGCGCCTGCCCATGGCATTTATCTTCGGCAATCTTCCCGGTTTCCTTGTCAAACACTCCGGGTGCATGAAAAACAGTCTGATCCCGCTCAGCTTTTTCAAACCCCTTTCCCTTGATAGTGTGAGTATGCAGAAGTTTAGGGCCTTTTATATCCTTGATATCATTCAAAACATTTACCAGTCTAATGATATCATTGCCGTCGACGAGTCCGAAATACCTGAAATTAAATGCTTCAAACAAACCGCTGGGTTTCAGCAGGGTTCCTTTCAGAGCGTTACCCAGCTGCTTTACAATGGCACGGGAGTTTTTACCATATTTTGTACCCCCTCCCATCATCAGCCAGATATTATCACGGATCTTGTTATAAGTCTTTGATGTTACAATATCGGCAAGGTAATCCTTGATGGCGCCTACATTCTTATCGATGGCGATCTGGTTATCGTTGAGGATCACCAGGAGGTTGGCATTGGAAACACCGGCATTATTGAGCGCTTCCATCGCCATGCCGCCGGTCATCGCCCCGTCGCCGATTATCGCAACATGATGGCGGCTTGTCTCTCCTTTAATCTTTGAGGCCACTCCCATGCCAAGAGCGGCAGAGATGCTGGTCGAAGAATGGCCGGTACCGAATGCGTCATAAGCGCTTTCCGATATCTTCGGGAAGCCGCTGATACCTTTAAATGTCCTAAGGGTATGAAAGGATTCTTTGCGCCCGGTAAGTATTTTATGGGCATAAGCCTGGTGCCCAACGTCAAATATCACTTTATCGTTAGGCGTGTCGAACACATAATGAATGGCTACCGAAAGTTCAACGGCACCCAGGCTTGCTCCCAGGTGGCCAGGATTGACCGAAATCACATCGATGATGAACTGCCTGATCTCAGCGCACAGCTGGGGTAGTTGATCGACGCTGAGCTTTCTCAGGTCTTCAGGACTGCTGATATGCGCGAGTAACTGGCCTATTGCCGGAGTCATGGGTCATTGAAATTGCAGGGCAAATTTACGATAATTTATCGTGTTGAACACTTAGCTCACATCTTTACAACGCTGCTAAGGTTGCTGCGTCACGCACGCATACTTATTCCCTTGGCATAAGCAGTTGAAATTCGCTCCTTGCACCTGATGCAGCTTTGTATAATGTTCGCTGTTAAATCAGCCCTAACTCCACTTTGGCGTCGTCGCTCAGGTTCGCAATATCCCAGGGAGGTTCGAAAGTAAGTTCGATTTTAACTTTGCCCACTCCTTCAACACGACTTACCTCGTCCTGCACCATGCCGGGCATATCCTCGGCAACCGGGCAGTTTGGAGTGGTAAGCGTCATCAGGATTTCCACATTACGATCAATGTCGATCTTAAGATTGTAAATCAGCCCAAGGTCATAAATATTAATCGGGATCTCTGGGTCAAAAATCCTCCTGAGGGCATCTATTACAGAGTGTTCAAAAGGATCGTATGGTATGTTTTCGGGGGTTTCCATAAGTTCATTGCTTGAACCGGCAAAGTTAAGGATTCGAGTCGGAATTAACATTAAATTCAGGCTCTTGCTCCCCGAGTCATCATCCCTTCATTTTAAACACCATCGCATAAAGCTTCATTTGCTTTACCATAGATGCCAGGCCATTAGAACGGGTAGGCGAGAGGTGTTCTTTTAAGCCTATACTGTTTATGAAATTCAGGTCTGCGGACTGTATCGCGTCGGGGGTCTGGCCCGAAAGGACTTTTACAAGCATGCTCACAATGCCCTTGGTGATGATGGCGTCGCTGTCGGCGGTGAAAAACACCTTGCCGTCACGGTACTCGGCATGAAGCCAGACCTTGCTTTGACAGCCTGAAATTATATACTGGTCAGTCTTGAATTTTGGATCTATAGGGGGCAGTGATTTGCCCATGTCGAGGATGATGTCATATTTGTCGAGCCAGTCGTCAAAAGAGGCGAATTCGTCGATAATCTGGTTTTCGGTTTCCTGGATGGTCATGTTCTATTTAAATTTCGCTCGCAATAATGCAATGCCGCATTGGCTTGCAGTTTTACATCGCCGCTGTCGCTCGCAACAATGCACCGCCGCTACGGTGTCTGCGTCGCATATGCATTTGTTGTTTCTCCAACCCTCTGGAGGCTCCTTGCACCTGATGCGGCTTGTGCATTTTGCTTCGCTTGTTTTATTATTTAAACATCGTCTTCACTCTTTTCACAGCCTCAGCCAGCTTATCAATCTCTTCAATGGTGTTATAAAAAGCAAAGGAAGCCCTTACGGTGCCGGGTATCCCGAAGTGATCGATCAGGGGTTGGGCACAGTGATGTCCGGTCCTTACTGCAATCCCCATTTTATCAATGATGGTCCCTGCATCAAAAGGATGGATGTCGCCAACCAGGAAAGAAACCAGGCTGGCTTTTTCAGGTGCAGTGCCATAAAAACGCATATCCTCTATTGCCGAAAACCGTTCCACTGCATGCTTCAGCAACTCATCTTCATAAGCACGGATGTTGTCCATGCCCAGGTTCCTCAGATACTGATTCGCAGCCCTGAGGCCAATCACGCCTTCCACATTGGGAGTGCCGGCTTCAAACTTGAAAGGGAGCTCATTAAAAGTTGTTCTTTCAACGGTAACATCTTTCACCATTTCCCCCCCCGTCTGGTAAGGCGGAAGTTCCTCAAGCCATCTCTCTTTACCATAAAGCACACCTATCCCCATGGGGCCGTACATTTTATGCCCCGAGAAACAATAGAAATCACAATCCAGGTCGGTCACATCGACCGGAATATGAGATACGCCCTGGGCGCCGTCGATCAGCACAGGGATACCTTTAGAGTGGGCATGGGCAATGATCTCTTTAACCGGGTTGATGGTCCCCAGCACGTTTGAAACATGAGTGAGGGCAATGATCCTGGTGCGGTCGCTGATAAGTGAATACAGGTGTTCAAGATCAAGCTGCCCGTCGGGAAGGATACCAGCAACCTTAAGCACAGCTCCTTTCTCTTCACATATCATCTGCCACGGGACAAAATTTGAATGATGTTCCATAATGGTCGTGATGACCTCGTCGCCCGGTTTCAGGAATTTTTTCCCAAAGGATGATGCCACCAGGTTCAGCGATTCGGAAGCTCCTTTTGTGAAAACCACTTCATGAGTGGCATGTGCATTGATGAACTCCCTGATCTCGTTCCTGGCTTCCTCAAAGGCCTCGGTGGCTTTTACGCTAAGGTAATGGACACCACGGTGGATGTTGCAGTTATCCTGCTCATAATAATTGCTGATGGCCCTGATGACTTGAACAGGCTTTTGCGTGGTTGCGGCATTATCAAAATAGATCAGAGGCCTCTTGTAAATGGTCTGGGAGAGGATGGGGAAGTCGGCGCGGATGTCGGAGATGTTAAAGGGCATGTTCAAGAGATTAACATGAATATCGAATATTGAACAAGGAATTTCGAATTTCGAATCATTTTTCGCTTTTTACTAGTGCCTAATACCTAACGCCTATCATATTTTCGACATGTCTATCATGAATTCCATCGGCCGCTCGGGGGTGTTGCAATGCAGTACACAGGCTTCACAGATTTGCAATTCTCCCTGCAGGCGTTTCTTCACCATATCTTCTATTCGGTACCTCAGCGGCTCAATGTCAATTTTACTGATCACCTCATCCGCATACGCATACATTAAAAGCATTCGGGCACTGTCTTCACCAATCCCTCTCTGCCTCAGGTAATACATCGCATCCTGGTCGAGCTGCCCTGTTGTTGAACCATGGGAACATTTCACGTCATCATTGTAGATCTCGAGAAAAGGCTTTGAATTCACTTTTGCAGTTTCCGTCAGCAGGATATTCCTGTTGCTCTGGTATGCATTGGTGCGCTGCGCATCCCTGCGAACCAGCACATGTCCGTTGAAAACCCCGCTTGAATGCTCATCAAGTATCCCTTTAAAAAGCTCGCTGCTTGTACAGTCGGGGGACGCATGGTCAATGAAAACCTGGTTATCGATATGCTGCTTGCGGTCCATCAGGTAGATCCCGTAAACATTGGCGCCGCCGTGAGGGCCGTTAAATCTCAGCCTGAGATTGTTCCTTAGCAATCCTCCGTTGAGCGAAATATAATGGGACTCAAGTTTGGCGGCAGTTTCAAGCTCGAAATATGAAGAACTGATAAGAGTGGAGCTGTTGTTAAGATTCTGAAGCTTGTAATGATCCATAAAGGCAGCTTCTCCCATATGTATCTCGGTTACAACATTTGAGAACGAAGCCTGCTGGTTATATGAATCATCGCAATGCACCAGCGAAAGCCTGCTGTTCTTCCCCAAAACAATAAGGTTCCTCGATTGCAGGAAAAGGTTCTCATTACTGTGGATGACATTGATGATCTGCACCGGCTTCGGGCTTTTTACATCATCCGGCACATAAATGAAAACACCGTCCATGATAAAAGCCGTATTCAGCGAAGTAAATGCATCCCCGTTTGAACCGGAATATTTTCCAAGGTGGGCTTCCACCAGTTCCGGATATTGCTTCAGGGCTTCAGCCAGGCTTCCCATGATTATGCCGTTCCCAAGCTTCATCAAAGGCACATCCTTGGATACATACCAGCTGTTAAGCTGCCCCATGATAGCCGTATCGAGATGAGGAATATTGCAAAGGAAAACTTTCTGAACATCCACACCCGTCTCGGGTTGCACGACCACCTTGTATTCAGTTGAAAAACTTTCCTTCAGGCTGGTATTCTTCCAGGCTTCAAGCTTAGTGGTAGGAAATCCTGATTCTTCAAAACTGCGGATGGCTTTATCCCTTAAAACCGTCAGCGCCGGGTAATCATTGACAGATAAAGCCTCACGGCATTCCCTGTAAAGGGCTGCCATCAGTTCCTTTGTAATATTTCTCCTTACTGAATCCTGCATCTTGTATCCTGCATCTTGCATCCTGACTTACCCCTCCTGCTCTTTTCTGATCCAGTCATACCCTTTTTCCTCCAGTTCCAGGGCAAGTTCCCTGGTCCCGGATTTTACAATCCTGCCTTCAAACAGCACATGAACGAAATCGGGAACAATATAATCGAGAAGCCTCTGGTAATGGGTGATGATTACGAAAGCGTTTTCCCTGGTGCGTAATTTGTTCACACCATTTGCAACTACCCTAAGGGCGTCAATATCAAGGCCCGAATCAGTTTCGTCGAGTATGGCCAGTTCAGGTTCTAGCATGGCCATCTGGAAAATCTCGTTCTTCTTTTTCTCTCCCCCCGAAAATCCTTCATTCACCGAGCGGTTGGCAAGGTTGGAAGTAAGTTCGACCAGCTTTTTCTTTTCTTCCATCAGTTTCAGGAAAGCACTGCCCGAAAGGGGATCCAGGCCTTTATACTTCCTCACCTCGTTTACTGCGGTGCGCATAAAATTGGTGATGCTCACCCCCGGTATTTCAACAGGGTACTGGAAACCCAGGAAAATGCCTTCCCTTGCCCGTTCTTCAACTGCAAGCTTCAGCAGGTTCTTGTCCCTGTAAATGATCTCCCCGGCAGTTGCATCAAAGACTTCCCTGCCTGCGATCACCGAGGCGAGGGTGCTTTTTCCCGTACCGTTTGGGCCCATGATAGCATGAACCTCCCCATGATCCACATCAAGATCTATTCCTTTTAATATTTCCTTCCCGTTGATGGACGCATGAAGGTTTTTAATTGATAAGAGCATATTCCTGTTATTCGTATTATATTATTTATTAAGTAGCGAAGTGGCGAAATCGCGAAGTAGCGAAATAAAAACGATATTTTTATGTTGATTCATTTCCCCAATATTTATAATATAACTCTTCAATTTTCGCTATCTCGCTATTTCGCTACTTCGCTACTATTTATCCTACGCTCCCCTCCAAACTGATGGAAAGCAGCTTCTGTGCCTCCACAGCAAACTCCATCGGCAGTTGTTTAAGAACTTCCTTGGCATATCCGTTTACAATAAGGCCGATGGCGCTTTCGGCATTCATGCCTCGCTGCTGGCAGTAAAAGAGCTGGTCCTCGCTGATCTTCGAAGTTGTTGCTTCATGCTCAACGATGGATGATTTATTCTCAACCTGGATATAAGGCCAGGTATGAGCCCCGCAGGCGGAACCCAGCAGCAATGAGTCGCACTGGCTGTAATTTCTGCTGTTTGTGGCATTCTTCGAAATGCGGACAAGTCCGCGGTAAGAATTATTGCTTTTACCTGCGGATATCCCTTTGGAAATGACTGTGCTTTTGGTGTTCCTGCCAAGGTGCATCATCTTGGTCCCGGTATCGGCCTGCTGGTGATTGTTGGTCACGGCAACCGAATAGAATTCTCCAACGCTGTTGTCGCCCAGGAGTATGCAGGAGGGGTATTTCCAGGTAACGGCCGAGCCTGTTTCGACCTGCGTCCAGGAGATCTTGGAATTGCTTCCCTTGCATATCCCTCGCTTGGTAACGAAATTGTAGATGCCGCCTTTGCCGTTTTTATCTCCAGGGTACCAGTTCTGCACTGTCGAATATTTGACCTGGGCATCTTTCATGGCTACGATCTCGACAACAGCTGCGTGAAGCTGGTTCTCATCGCGCTGGGGAGCTGTGCAGCCTTCCATATAACTTACATATGCGCCTTCGTCGGCAACAATCAGTGTACGTTCAAACTGACCGGTATTTGCGGCATTGATCCTGAAATAAGTGGATAATTCCACCGGGCAGCGCACCCCTTTCGGGATGTAGCAGAACGAACCGTCGCTGAAGACAGCCGAGTTCAATGAAGCATAATAGTTATCGGTGTAGGGAACCACGGAGCCAAGGTATTGCTTTACCAGGTCCGGGTGATTCTGAACAGCCTCGCTCATAGAACAGAAGAGAATTCCATACTTGGCAAGGGTTTCCGAAAATGTTGTCTTCACCGATACGCTGTCGATAACAGCATCTACAGCCACACCTGCAAGTTTCTTCTGCTCATCAAGCGATATGCCGAGCTTATCGAAGGTAGCCAGTAGTTCAGGGTCAACCTGGTCGAGACTCTCGTATTGCTTTTTCTTTTTAGGGGCGGCATAAAAGTAGATATCCTGGAAATCGATAGGCGGGATATCCAGGTGAGCCCAGGTGGGCAGTTTCATGGTAAGCCAATGCCTGTAGGCCTTCAGCCTGAACTCAAGCATGAATGCAGGTTCGTTCTTTTTTGCAGAAATAAACCTTACCGTGTCTTCACTCAGTCCCTTCGGAGCATATTCTGTTTCTATATCGGTGACAAAGCCGTATTTATAATCGCTTTGGGTGACTTCGCCTATGATTTTATTCTGATCGGATTCCATGTTACAAATTGTCCCTGCAAAGATAAATTAATTAGGTATTCGGGTACCTGTTTAGGAGGAGATTTTTTTATTCAGCATGGTTTAATAGCAAAGGTAGGAAAAATCGGGATGCAGGATGGGGTAAAGCTGCGCATTGCCGATGCCTTATGATGGCACTTCGTGCCGATCCAAGTTACAGGATGTAATCAATGGTATAAACCCCGGGGCAAGCCCCGGCCCCAGATTCCGCAGCAAGCGGGGAATTTACCGGGAGTGATTAAATCCTGCATCCTGCATCCTGTATCCTGTATCCTGCATCTCATTTCATTCTGTATATTTACTTCAGAAATTAAGTAATATGACAACAGAGAACTTCAGAATTTACAATTATCGCTGGCTCATCCTTTTTATCTTTATGGGTGTGGTTGCTGTAAACCAGCTCCTTTGGATTACTTTCGCCCCCATCACAGGCAGCGCTGCAACGTTTTACAATGTTTCCGATCTCAGCATCGGGCTGTTGTCCATGGTTTTCATGTTCGTTTTCATTCTCGTTTCGATACCTGCATCCTGGATCCTTGATACTTACGGGATCAGGGTAGCCGTTGGGATAGGGACAGTCTTTACTGGTATTTTCGGGCTGATGCGCGGCATAATGGCTGATAATTTCACCTGGGTTTTTATCGCACAGGTCGGGATAGCCATTGGCCAGCCCTTCCTGCTGAATGCCATGACCAGCGTTGCTGCACGCTGGTTTCCGATCAGGGAAAGGGCGATGGCATCAGGGCTTGGGTCGCTTGCAATGTACCTTGGAATTGTCGTCGGTATGGCATTGACACCTTTCCTTGTAGTTCATTCCGGGATAAGAAGTATGCTTGTAGGCTACGGTATCGTTTCTGTAACCGCCACAATTATCTTCCTTATTTTTGTTCGGGAACGCCCGCCAACACCGGCCTGTCCTCCGGGACAGGAAGAGCGCTCACTGGTGTTTGACGGCCTGAAAAACATGCTAAGAAATAAAAATTATATCCTTTTACTTGTCATTTTCTTTTTCGGCCTCGGGGTGTTCAATGCTGTTGCAACTTGGATAGAGGAGATCGTCAGGCCAAGAGGTTTCACCATCACCCAGGCAGGGATGGCAGGAGGATTGATGATCTTCGGGGGCCTTGCAGGCGCCGTTGTTATCTCATGGCTCTCCGACCATTATCAAAGAAGGGTTCCTTTTATTCTCCTGGCCTTATCGGCATCATGCCTGGGATTGCTTGGGATCACTTTTGCAACAACCTATCCTGTATTGCTGTGTTCCTCTTTTGTTATAGGCTTTTTCCTTCTCAGCGCCGGTCCGGTAGGTTTCCAGTACGGGGCCGAAATTGCCTATCCCGCTCCGGAAGGCACGTCCAACGGCTTGCTCCTCCTGATGGGTCAGATATCAGGAATCATTTTTATTTTTGGGATGGATGCGTTCAAATCACCAGGTACCGGGTCAATGACGCTATCGCTAGTTATACTTGCAGGCTTGCTTTTCATCTCGTTCCTGTTTGCGATGAGGCTGAAGGAATCGACACTGCTGGGGAAAAAATGAGAAGCGAAGCATTTTAATCAGACTGCTATGTGAAAAGCGAAGCACATCACACAAGCTGCTTTCGCTCGCATATTTGCATCGCGGCTTTCTCTCGCATATTTGCATCGCGGCTACGGTTGCTGCGTCGCTCAGTTATCAATTTACCGAAGGCCAGACCGGATGTATTTCGCTCCTTGCACCTGATGCCGCTGATGCAAAATGCTTCGCTCCATAAAATACGGCTTGTGTGAAGTGCTTCACTTTTCCTAATTTTGCAACCAATTTCATTTTTCGCTTTTCGCTTTTTTTAAAAGAACCCCAATGTCAAAGCAACCAACAAACGACACGCCCTCCAGCCTTACCCCATTATCTGAGATCGGCGAGTTTGGACTTATCGAACATCTTACCGGTAATATAAAACTTTACCATAAAGAAACCATCAAAGGTGTGGGAGACGACGCCGCAGTCATCGATGCAGGAGAAAATGCAATCCTGCTGTCGACCGATCTGCTGGTCGAAGGAATACATTTCGACATGATCTATACCCCCTTGTTGCACCTGGGATATAAAGCAGCCGTGGTCAATATTTCCGACATCGCCGCCATGAATGGTATTCCCAAACAGATCACCGTTTCTGTTGCCGTTTCCAGCCGTTTCTCGGTCGAAGCCCTTGACGAGCTGTACAAAGGTCTCATGATGGCTTGTGAACGCTACAAGGTGGATCTTGTGGGAGGTGACACCTCATCCAGCAACAAAGGCCTTATTTTATCGGTAAGCATACTCGGCGAAGCAAAAAAGGAAGAAGTGGTTTACCGCAGCGGGGCGAAATCAGGCGACCTGATCTGCGTTACCGGTGACCTGGGTAGTGCATACATGGGACTTTTGCTGCTCGAGAGGGAAAAGAAGGTTTTCCAAGTCAATCCCGACATGCAGCCGGAGCTTGAAGGTTACGATTACCAGATTGGCCGGCAGCTTAAACCTGAAGCCCGGACCGATATCCGGGAAAAATTAAAACAGCTTGGAATCAAGCCCACTTCCATGATCGACATTTCCGACGGTCTTGCTTCCGAAACTCTTCACCTCTGCAAGCAATCAGGCACAGGTTGCAGGCTTTACGAAGAAAAGATCCCCATCAACCCACAGACCAGGGAGCTTAGCATGGAATTCAAGATCATCCCCTCGGTTGCCGCCCTTTCGGGTGGGGAGGATTATGAATTGCTTTTCACCATTGATCAATCTGACTACGACAAGATAAAGGACGCCGAAGACATAAGTATCATAGGGCATATGACAGGCAGTGAAGAAGGCAAGGCCATGGTGACTTCCGACAACAAGCAGATAGAACTGACGGCCCAGGGCTGGGACGGTATGAAAGATGACGGAGCCGGGTCGAGATGATAAAACCGGCGATATCAATAATACCGGGCTCCTGAAATGAAACAGCTTGGGCGTGTATACGGGCTGGATTCATTAAGGGCGGTCGCGGCGCTTACGGTTCTCCTCGGCCATATTGAACTGGTCAAGTCAAACCTGGGCCTTCCCAACCTCTCGCATATCCCTTTTTTCGACCAGGCAGGCCATAACGGGGTGCTGCTGTTCTTTGTCATCAGCGGGTACATCATAACCCGCCTGCTGCTTGAGGAGCACAAGAAAACAGGCACTGTCAGCATCCGCAGGTTTTACATGAGGCGTATCCTGAGGATCTGGCCCTTGTATTTCTTCATCCTCTTAAGCACCATGCTGATCTATGGATACAAACCCGGCTGGACTACCGGGATACTGTGTTTTACCATACTTGCCAACGTGGCCCATGCATTGGGTCAGGGATGGCTGGTCAGCCCGCAAATATGGTCAATAGGCGCAGAAGAACAGTTTTATCTTTTCTGGCCGTCTCTGGTCAGGTATCTTAATAAACACCTTGCGTGGGTTCTTATCCTGATCATCACAGGCTATTCTGCACTCCCGTATTTCCTGAGATTCATCCTTGAGGTTTCGGGATGGGCCGATCCCCGGAACATGAAATTCATCGATGTGTTTTTTTACGGGACAAAGTTCAACCTGCTGGCCCTGGGTGGGCTTCTTGCATATTGCCAGAATCAGGATTACAGATTCCTGAAATGGTTTCACCAGGGCCGGTTCTCCCTCGTCTTTGTGATCCTCCCTTTTGCATTATGGTTCAGCGGATGGCACCCCTTGTATATGGCTGATGTGATCCTCGGCCTCCTGTTCGCCCTCATGCTGGCCAATGTGACTGTTAACCATTATCCCGCATTTAATAATAAGGTCCTGGATTACCTGGGCAAAATATCCTACGGGATATACATGTTCCATTGGGTGGTTATCATGTTCCTTACTACCATGCTTTCGGGCCTCCTTAGAATCAATTACATCCCCTGGGATATTGCCTTGTATACCTTATCTGTGCTCATCACCTTGATAATCTCCTCAGTCTCTTACCACACACTCGAAAACTATTTCCTGAACCTGAAAAAAAGATTTTGATCACAGGAATGAACATCCACATAAGTAAAATATAAAGATTAACTTTATTATTGTGTAATTTTACCCACGGTGGATGTCGTGCAGCAATAAGAAAAGCGATTCCGTGTTATTTTGTAAACCAGACGAAACATGAACAGAAAACAATTTTTCAAAACTTCTGCAGTGGCTCTTGCAGGCATTGCCGTTAGCGGTAGTTTTCTTGAAAGTTGCAAAAAAAGCACCAGCGGGCCCCAGGGACCGACAGTCAACTTCACCCTTGACCTTAATGCATCAAAAAATGCCGCCCTGGCCTCATCGGGAGGTTATGTTTATGAGCAGGGTGTGATCATCGCAAGGATCAACAGCATGACCGACGGTTTTATTGCTGTTGCCTCGGCCTGCACACACCAGGGATGTACGATTACTTTCGGTGCGGGATCCCAGTCATTTGTATGCCCCTGCCATGGAGGAGCATACGATCTCAACGGTAACGTTACCTCGGGCCCCCCGCCCTATCCTATCAAACGTTATTCTGTCACAAGGAACGGCAATATTCTGACTGTAGCGGGCTAATGTTAACCTAAATCAAATCGGATGTATCAGAAAAAATCATTGGACAGCAAATCCTCTGCTGTACGGCCCCGGATAATTCCTGATAAAGAGCCAGTTGATTTTTTACTTGAGATTGCAGGAATAGTTGCGATAATCGCCCTGCTGGCCCTCACCGCAATAAACTATAAAGGATTACCTGATCGTATACCGACACATTTTAACGGTTCAGGCCTGCCTGATGGCTATGGCGGTAAAGGCATGGTATGGCTGCTGCCGGGTATTACCGTCGTAATGTACATTGGCCTCAGTATTATCAACAGCTTTCCTCACAATTTCAATTTTCCGGTAAATATCACGGAGGAGAATGCCCCCCGCCTATACAGGCATGCCATGAGAAGCATAAGAATACTCAACCTGATGCTGGTGATACTGTTTTTTTACCTCACCTGGCAAACTATAGCTTTGGCAGGCGGGAAATCCGACGGACTGGGCTTTTTATTCCTGCCGGTCTCCATTTTTATTATCATGATCTTCATTCTTTATATGGTAGTGAGGATGTATAAACTCAAATAGTTGAGCGCCCTCAATAAATACTTTTCCCATCTCGAACCCATAATCAGGTCTTTGCCTGAGAAACCGGGAGTTTACCAGTATTTCGACGATAAAAACCGTATTATTTATGTAGGCAAGGCAAAGAACCTTAAGAAAAGGGTGAGCTCTTACTTTGTCAAGATCAATTCGATCAGCGGCAAGGTACAGATGCTGGTGAGAAAGATTGCCGACATTAAATACATTGTTGTTGCGACGGAACAGGATGCTCTCCTGCTCGAGAACAACCTCATCAAGAAATATCGCCCCCATTATAATGTGAGCCTTAAGGATGACAAAACTTTCCCCTGGATTTGCATTAAAAATGAACCTTTCCCAAGGATATTCAGCACACGGACAGTGGTGAGGGATGGGTCCCAGTATTTTGGCCCATATGCAAATGTCAGGCTGATGCACACCCTGCTTGACCTTACCCGCCAGCTTTATCCCATACGGAACTGCAACCTCAGGCTCACCGAAAAAAATATTGCCGCAGGGAAATTCAAGGTTTGCCTTGAATATCATATCGGCAACTGCAAAGGCCCGTGCGAGAGCCTGCAACCGGTTGAGGATTATGACCAGAGTATTGCAGCCATTAAGGACATCATTAAAGGGAATATTTCTTCTGTTGCCCGCCAGCTCAGGGAACTGATGATGAAATATGCTACCGGACTGGAGTTTGAAAAAGCCCATATCGTCAAGGAGAAGCTTGAACTTCTTGATAAATACCAGAGCAAGTCAACCGTTGTCAATCCATCCATCAATGATGTGGATGTTTTTTCAATCATTGCCGACGGACTGACTGCCTATGTTAACTACCTTAAGGTCATGAACGGGGCTATAATCCAGGTTCATACCATAGAGTTGCAGAAAAAGCTGGATGAAACACCTGAAGAGCTCCTTTCGATAGCAATTACTGATATCAGGCAGAGATTTGAAAGCAATTCACCCGAGATAATCCTCCCTTACATGCCCGATTTTGAGATGCCGGGGATCAGCTACATAATTCCGAAGATCGGGGATAAACGCAAACTGCTTGATCTTTCGGAAAGAAATGTCAGGTATTACCAGCTCGAAAAGGAGAGGCAAAAAGACCTGGTAGATCCCGAGCATAAGACTAAAAGGATTATGGATACCATGATGAAGGACTTGAGGATGACCGAGCCTCCGGCTCACATTGAGTGTTTCGACAATTCGAATATACAGGGCAGCAGTCCTGTTGCAGCCATGGTGTGCTTTAAGAACGGGAAACCCGATAAAAGCGAATACCGTCATTTTAATATTAAGACTGTGGAAGGGCCTGATGATTTCGCTTCTATGGAAGAGATCATTTACAGGCGTTATAAGCGTTTACTCGATGAAGAAAAACAATTACCCCAGCTGATTGTGGTCGACGGAGGCAAGGGACAGCTTAGTTCTGCCATCAGCAGCCTGGAAAAGCTTGGTCTCAGGGGAAAGGTCACCATCATAGGCATTGCAAAAAAACTTGAAGAGATCTATTATCCCAACGATCCTCTGCCCATGTACCTGGATAAAAAATCAGAGACACTTCGCATTATACAGCAGATGCGTGATGAGGCCCACAGGTTCGGGATCACGCATCACCGCCGCCGCAGGGAAAAAGCAACACTGGCACCTCAGCTGATGGAGATCGAAGGGATTGGATATACCCTGAACCAGAAACTTCTCTGGAGATTCAAATCGGTTAAAAACATCAGAGCCGCTTCACTGCCTGAACTCCAGGAAACGATAGGCAAGGCGAAAGGGAAAGTGGTTTGGGATTATTTCCACGGGAAAGAGTGAGGGGGGATGCGAGATGCAGGATATCCGACATCTCACATCTTACATCCTGAATCACTCCTGTTTAAGAAATCTATGCGCCCACAGTGCAACAATCACTGTCAAAGTCCCAATCCCATCTGCGTAAAAATCTTTCCAGTCTGCGGTACGCATGGGGATGATCCAGCCTTGTAGTAATTCCGTGGTACCACCAATAAATATACTGATAAGCATTGCCAGCAAAAGTGCATATTTAATGATGAAGGAAGGGCTTCCCGGCTTTCTGAACCCATCGACAAGAAGGAAAGCAAAAACAGCAAAAATGAACAGGTGGACTGCCTTATCCGGATGTAGCCTTTCTATCCACATCGGAACCCGGGGTATATCATTCCCGGGCATCATGAGTAGTAAAAGAATAAACAGTCCCCAGAGAATGCTCCAGCGGTTATTTTTCAGAAAAGTCGTCAATGTTGATTTGGATTACCCCTGGATCTGGGCCTGGTATTGTTCAGGACTCAGCAAGTCGGCGATCTCAGCAGTATTTGAGACCTTGATCTTTACAACCCAGCCCTTTTCGTAAGGGTCTTTGTTAATGACCTCCGGGTTGGTTGTAAGGGCTTCATTGAATTCCATAACTTCGCCGCTAACAGGCATGAACATATCAGAAACAGTTTTAACTGCTTCTATAGTTCCGAATGCCTCATGTTTTTCAAGTATCTCTCCAACAGTTTCTACTTCGATAAACACTATATCTCCAAGTTCATGCTGTGCAAAATCAGTAATGCCTATATAAGCATGTTCTCCATCAACTTTCAGCCATTCATGGTCCTTTGTGTACTTTAAATTAGCGGGAACGTTCATATACTTCAGATTTTAAGTTTTTTCAAAATTACAATTTATATTTAAATCAAGGCGCCGCAGGGGAGAAATTATTGTTAAACCATTCACGAATATTATAAGCGAAGCATTTTACATAAGCCGCATCAGTTATCTGGAGCGAAGCACATCGCATTAGCCGCCTCAGGTGCGAGGAGCTTGTTTAATGCCAGAAGAGCCTTTCATCATATTGCTCCGCTGCCACCGTAGCGGCATTGTGATGTGCGAGCCTAAGACTCTGGAAACTACTGCGACAGAGAGAACCTCAACGCGAGACCTCCCTGGGTATTCGAGGTCCTGTACTGGTTCGAAACATATGGAGTATTGATATCCTTTTTGAAATAGAACTGTACGTTAAACTTCTGGCTGAGATTATAATCTGCAGTGAAATTGATATTCATAACCTGCTGCCCCACAGATATCTGGTTTATATCCTGATCTACGCGTCTCAGGGTCGTCATATTTTTCCGGATACTGAAATCCAGTTTCAGGGTAAGGTCGCTTTTCGTCTTGGCCTTCTTTCCGCCTCCCAGCACACCCGAGAAATTCAGTTTGATCCCTTTGACCCTGTAACCCAAACCTACAATATATTCACTGGATGACACTTCGGTAAGCTGGTTGTTCGCGAAACTGAAACTCATGGCACGTGACCTGCGCATTTCAAAATTGGCCAGCAAGCTGTTGTTGAACCCGAAATCAATACGGATAAGGGGGCTGAACTGTTCGTTGATGGTCATTACCCCTACCTGCCTTTCGGGTATGAAGTTCCCTGCATCATCAAGTACGCTTGGGGATCCGTTGGTTTCCCCGTATTTAATGTTTGAAACAAAATTGCTTACGGTATAGGTACAGAGGTAAGCATGTGTTATTGTGAGTGTTCTGAGGAACGACTTGAAAAACGGCAGTTTGGCAAGGCCATCATAGGTAAGCCTCCAGTTTGGAAGCGGGATCGCAGGGAAAGCTGTCAGGTTGATTTTGGCGGGATTGGCGCCTTTATAGGCAGCCAGGAAAGCCGTGGTCAGGACTTCCTGGTCAACAGGGCCATAACCTACAGGAAAACCTGTTGAATCGACAGTCCCTTTTGAATTGGGGTTCTGTGCAGCGTACCTCTGGGCAATCTGCAACCTGATCTGCTTCAGTTTCTCAAAAACAGGCGAGACCCCGAACTTATCCGTTTTATCGAAGGAGGTGGCGATCATGATGGTCGACATGGTGAAAGTCCCCATCTCCGTGGGTGAGAACGATGCGAAGTCATTCAAACCGGGTGACCATTTGTAATATTCCTGCCTGCTTGTCGAATAAGTCCTGGCAGCGTTTATTTCTATGCGGAAATCCTTCACAGGTTCCACCGAAATGCTCACAGTAAGGTTCTCACTGAACTTATTCATATAAGGGTTGTTGAGCATGGTGTCCTTGGTTATCCATCCTTTTTCACCTGCCTTGTGCCTGATATCTTTCTGATCCCCGAAAATGAATCCCAGCCCGGGAGCATTCTGGGTCCAGTTATTACCCAAAGCTTCAGGACGAGGATAGAATCCCGGGAGTTGCACACCATTATCCTGCTTGTAAGTGAATTTGGCTGATCTTACTGCCATCAGCACCCTTAAGGTCCCGTCAAGTATCATCTTACCAATGTCTTTCTTGACCTTCTCGGTTTTCAATGAATCCTGGCTGGCAATTTTTGCATTTTTATCAGGCGGTTTAACAGGTGCCCTGGCATTTTTCTGATTCATCTGGTTCCCCGCATTGATCTTTTTCAGGTAAGGTATTTTATTATACAGGTTGACAAAATTCAGGTTCCCGTTAAGCGCCTTTGTGCTGTTGTTCTCCGCAAGGTTACCGTAGGCCTGCTGAATGGAAAGAGCACTTGCCGTCCAACGGTACATTCCCTGGTAGCCTGCGGTCAGAGATATCCAGTCAAGGAACGGGATCTTTGACAAGGGGACATCCCAGGTAACGCTGAATGCCTGGTTGTACATATTCATCGTCCCGCGAGAAAATACCTGGTCCCAAACCTGTGAACGGTTCGACTTGTCAATCATCCCGGGAGGCTCATTGATGAATGCCTGTGCATTTGCAACAAGGCTCAGCTTCAGCGATTTTGCCAGGTCCCATTTGAGATCATACAACCTGCTCCAGTTCCATGTTTTGATATAGAAAGTTTCCATTGGAACAATAGCATCGGTCTTGTTCCTGAATTTACGCGCCTCAAAATCCCTGTTCATATCGGTCCTGAACGAAAATGATTTCGGCAGGTAAGAAAAGTTAAAATCCCTGATCAGCGATAGCCATTTGGAATTGATGGATTTAACCTTTGATAAAGGAGTGACTACTTTCGGAATTGCGCTGTAATTATACCCAAGTGCCCCCAGGTACTTTTTATGCAGGTCATACTCTATATCCACATCCCTGTGGAATATCTCGGAATAAGCGTAACTGATGTTAAAATTTTCAATGTCGTAGATCTTTGGCTTCTTGTTGACATTGGTCCTTTCTTTCCTCACATTCATGAGGTTGAAATTTTTTCTGTAGGTATACCCTTCGGTTATGCCCTTGATGGAGTCTTTCTGAGATTTGGTATCAAAGATTTTTAATACGTCCGACAGGTAGAGGTCAGGGTTCAGCGGGTCATACTTAGGGGTGTTTTTCTGCAGGGAATAATCAAAATGCATTGGTATTCTTATCCCTGTTTTAGGTTTGAAGAATTTACCAAGTTCCAGGTCGGTATCAAAACCAAACATGGTTATGGACTCCATGGCACGCTGTGTCTGTTTTTGTTCAAGGGTTCCGAAGCCAGAACTGGAATAGCTTCCGGTAAGCTGAACCCTTCCCAGGTCGGCCAGGTCTACGGCCAGCCTGGCTGTTGCAGCCCAGCCGCCATTCTTCTTAAAACCTGTCAATCGCAACTCATCCACCCATACTTCGGCACATTTCGCCTGGCCATCGTCATCCTTATTCTGACCGCCTTTCTTTGGATTTCGCACCCCGATCATAATCGATTTAACGTCGCTGATCGTGGGGGATCCCACTACTGTGATCCTGTTTGCCCCATCCATTTCCGAATAGGGATATGACAGGCTGACATTCCCTCCGTGGGCAGCCATGACAACGATGCGGTCGTATTTCACCTGTACAAGACGGTTGAGATCTATGTTAAAGGCATTGGCATCAGGCCAGATCGCATCAGGGTTGTTCGCGCTTGTTCCCCAGGGTGTAAACTGCAGTGGGATCTCATATTCGTAGAAATTTTCAGTAAAGTCAGAACCTATCCTTATGAAAACGGTAAGGTCCCCGGTTTTTATATCCTGGCTTTGTATGGACTTCTCGGCATGTACATACATGTTAAGGCTGTTGAACTGGCGGAAATCAAACTCACAGGTTTTATAAGCTGCACGGGCATCGCCATCAACAAGGTTGCACACCTTCATCGACATGGACTGCTCATTGAGTTTCTGCATATTGGTAGATCCCCAGTTCGTCTCCCTTTGTATTCCCGGAGGCATGACATAGGGAATGGGTTGTTTGCTTCCGTTCTGTTCAATACTTACAGTAGCTACATCGAAGGTAGTCTGGCTTTGCTGGTTATCGGAGATATACTCCCCGGGTGAAAGCAGTGAATTTGTATATGTTCTCCATTCTCCGCGGGTAAGTTCGAGGGTAGCGAAACGACAGACTACGGGGGTCTGGAAATTTTTAAGGAAAACACGCATGAACCTGATGGATGTGAAATCAGAAATACTTCCGATAACCTTATCGGGGGTACGGATGGGTATCTTGAACTGGTACCATTTCACTCTCCCCCTTTGTCCGTCGGCCAGGGGGATATTGGTTGCATAATAAACATTATTGATGTAGTTCATCCCGGTAAGCATCTGCTGACGGTTCAGATGAACAACATACTGGTAGTAGCGTTCGGATTCACTCAGGGTATTATCCTTGTTGATATCCTCAACATTGGGGATGGTAGTCGCCAGGGTCGGATAGGTTTCCGGAGACTGAGCCTGGGTGGGTGAGTTGCCGTCGGGGCCGTTGAAATTCTTGTATCTCTCCAGAACACTGCTGTACTTTGAGTCATTGTCATAATCGGTTCCCCTGAAATAATGATAATCGTCGGCCGATGGGTCGTTGCTTGCATTTTTATAAGCCTGGGAGCCGGGGCCAAAGGCTGTTTTGACTTTACTTACATAAGCAGCATCGAAAAAAGTACGTTCGTCGGCATCACCAAGCCCGTCATAACCTACATCCTGGTATGGCCTTGAAGCCGGGTCGTTGTCGAATGCATCCACAAGTGCCTGCAATCGGGGGACCCTGCCCCAGATCGTTGTATCCACGTTGGTTACAGTTGAAGATGTAGGCAACCCATTTTCATAACTTTTCCTGCCATCCTTGAGAATATCTTCAGAAATATCACCCAGGTTAAAATACAGGTCCCCCGAATTAGTCGAATCTGCACCGGTAAAGGGGTCCATCATCCAGAATTCAATATACTGAACATTGGCAGCGTCAAAGTCGGTGGTCTCGACCTTCCTCATGATCCCTCCCCACCTTGATTCAGGTGCAGTAAGGGTACCGTCAGAGTTCAATCCTCTTGAAAAAGCAGAAGGCAGTACATCATAATTGTAAGGGCCTTTCTCCGAAGGATAATAGGCCAGGTTGAATACGGCAAGATTGACAGGAACCCCGTTCAGTGGCTGCTTATTCGGGAAGACCTCAGTTTCCCAGACCTGCCTCACATAGTTGTCGGAAAGGTCCTGTACTGTTACGTTGGGTGGAACAAGACTGGTATTTTTATCATAGAACAAGGGGTCGATAATATACCATGCAAGTTTTGCACGGTTAAAGCCATAGGCACGGGTAGTATCAGCAGCTTCAGGGAACATGCCTGTCCCGGTCTGCATCTGTGGTGTTGATGCAAGGTACCATGTCCCTATGTTCTTTAAATCAATGGTCGATTGAGCCCCTTCAAAATCGTCAATGTAGGTGGTCCCGCTTTGTCCGATTGCCTTTGAATGTCCGGGGATGAAATCAGCGAATTCAGCATCAACAGCAATACTTGATGGGGCTTTGGTTGAAATAAAAGGAAGGGCATTAACAAGTCGTGTAATCAGGCGTGACTGGGTCCTGTATGAAAGGTTAAAACCCCAGATTGTATTCGACATGGGTTCATCACCGTAATTTACTTTCTGCGTGAGGGGACGCTCATTCAGGTTCAGAATGGTTGCACCCAGGTTGAAA